>CALVUB010000099.1 GCA_944363385.1 uncultured Clostridia bacterium | reverse complement strand
GGATGAATTTTTAATCACTCAAAACAATTTATACAAAATTGGAGCTTTTGATATTGTTGGAAGAAAAACATATCAGTGGAAAAGAAATGGAGTGTTTGAGGATAAGCAAGGCAATGCTAGAATGAGTCTATTTAAATATGATTGCACTTATATTGATTGGGAAATTTATTTAGGCGATGAGCTGAAATTAAATTATCAAGAAGATGCTGAATGCAGTGATTATGTGGTGGTTTTTACTTTGCTTATGGTGGAAGATTTTCTTATCAATAAATTAAAAGAAGTCAAAGGGAATAAAGCCTTATCTAAATTTTTTGAAATAAAAAATCAGTTGGAAGAGATTTTTGTTAATGGAGATCTATTTGATATAGAAATTATAAAAAAGATCGTTGGGAAAGAACAATTTAATAACATAGCTAAAGAATATTTTGCAAAAGGAAAAGAACAAAGGAAAAAAGTTAAAGACACACCTCTTGAAGAGAGATTTAAAGATTTTCAAAAAAGACTGAAAGAAAAACAAAGGCAGGATAGTTTTGAAGAACTTGCCATAGGTTTTAATCCAAGATTTTATTTAGATAATGAATTATTTGATACTTTATCTGCAGATGCAAGAAGGGCGATTATTAAGGAAAGGCTGAAAAAGATTCAAAAACGTGGAGATGATGTAAAGCGTAGCGGTTTAGTTTTCAATATTGACTCAGACGGATCAGCCGAAAAGTGAATTTGCACCATGCACAATTAAAAAAACTAGAACCAATTTGGTTCTAGTTTTTTTTTAACTCAGGATTAAATTTCATCTGTTTTAACTGTTGTCTTCTCGCTGAAGCAATTTTATAATTTTGTCTCTTAAATTTTCAATTCGGCGCCTGTTAAGTTTTATTAAAATTATGATTATGATTGACACAGCCATGATAGCAAAGAAAGTCATCAAAACTTTAAATGACGGAGCTGATATTGAAAACAGCCATGGAATTGCAGAGATAAGTGCGGTTATTCCAACAAAAGAAATTCCCATTGAAAATCCTTTAACAAGCGAAATTGGAATGCATAAAGTTACAAGATTTAAAAAGCCAGTGTAGGTCAAAGTTAAAACGCAAAGCGATTTGTATTCTTCAGCGGTAAACACTTCAGGTGTTTGATTGTAAAACAAAATCATTACAACACATATGTTTAAAAGCATCAACAGTGCTCTTGGCACAGCTCGCTTAAAGACTTGCGGGATAAAATTACCTCTGATTTTTTTTGTGTTTGGTTCAAATGTCAATATAAATGACGGCACACCAATAACAAATGATTCAAGCACCAGCATATCTTTTGGGTCAAAAGGGTATTTAAGTTGTAAAAATAAAGTTATAACAGTCAAAACTATGGCAAAAAGCGTTTTCATAAGGAAAATCGAGGAAGAATTTTGCACATTGTTAATGACTTGTCTGCCTTCTTTCACCACATTTGGGAGTGATGAGAAGTTGGATTTTAAAAGCACGAGTTTTGAGATTGACCTTGCAACTTCACTTCCGTCTGCCATGGCTATTGAGCAGTCAGCTTCTTTCAAAGCAAGTGTATCGTTGACGCCATCGCCAGTCATCGCCACAACTTTACCTTTGTTTTTTAGTGCTTTTATAATAGTGTATTTCTGCTCAGGTGTAACCCTTCCAAAAACGGTAAATTTGTCTGCCATTTGTTCTACTTCTTTGGTGGATAAACCTTCCAAAGAAACATATTTGTCGCTGTTTTCAACGCCTACGCGCTGAGCGATTTTTGAAACTGTTGCAGGTGAGTCGCCAGAAATGATTTTTATCTCAACCCCATTGTCTTTAAACCACTGCACAGTTGCAATTGCGTCTTCACGGATATGCTCTTCAATAATGATAAAGGCAAGAAGAGTGGAAGTGCGACCTGACATATCTTTTTTGAAGATTTCATCGCTTTCGGCAAGTGCAATAACTCTATAACCTTTGTTTTGACATTCTTCAATCAAAGTTTTTTGTTGTTCGGTCAACGCACAGCCAATGTTGGTTACCGAGCCAAGAAAATATGTTTTTTTATCAAACTGAGTAAGCGAATATTTGCGTTCTGATGAAAATTCAACAACATTCAAAGCTTTCCAGTCGCCATTTTTTCCAAACTCTTCAATCATAGCATTTGAAGTTGCGTTTGAAGTTTTTTGAACATTTAAAATATTAGATAAGATTTTTTTGACAGTAGAGGTTTTCTTTTTTGTAAAGGTCATAAAGTCAATCACCTTCATTGTTCCGTCAGTTATAGTGCCAGTTTTGTCAAGACAGAGAATGTTTGTTCTTGCAAGCATTTCAATTGAATAAAGGTCTCGAACTAAGGTGTTTTTCTTGGCAAGTTTAACTACAGCCACAGCCAAAGCAATTGTAATAAGAAGAAACATTCCAGAAGGTATCATGCTGGTCAGCGAGCCAGCAGTTTTTGTGACTTGTTCTTGAAGTGTTCCACCAAGAGAATATTCTTTCAAAAATGTTAAGATGCCAATTGGAACGATGGCAATACCAATATATTTGATAAGTCTGTTGATGTCTTTAAAAAGGTTGGAAGCGGGAGCTTTAAACTCTTTTGCCTTTTGTGCCATTTGCTCGATGTAGTTGTCTTTGCCAACTCGCTCTACTTTTGCATAACATTCACCAGAAACTATAAAACTTCCAGATAAAAGGTTCATGCCTTCACTTTTTTCAATTGAGTTGGACTCGCCAGTCAGCA
>CALVUB010000098.1 GCA_944363385.1 uncultured Clostridia bacterium | reverse complement strand
TGTTGTCAAAGTTTGGATAAAAATTGACAGTCTCTTTGTCGATATCTTCAAGCATTAAAGAGGCAATCTTTGAAAGCCTTGCTTCAGTATAACGCGATGCAGCAGGTGGGTCGCCGTCAACAGAGCCAAAGTTGCCTTGTCCGTCAACAAGAGGGTATCTTATTGAAAAGTCTTGAGCAAGTCTAACCATTGCGTCATAAACCGAGCTGTCACCGTGAGGGTGATATTTACCCATAACATCTCCCACAATACGGGCTGACTTTTTGGTAGGCTTGTCATAAAAGTTGTTCATCTCGCCCATGCCATACAAAATACGGCGATGAACTGGTTTTAGTCCATCTCGCACATCAGGAATGGCACGCGAAACATTGACAGCCATTGCATAGGAGATAAAACTATGCTTTAAGTTGTCAACGGTGTCAACCTTTTCAACTTTTGAATTTGCAAGCATCTCTTCCAAAGATTTTTTGTTATCGTTTTTATCCATAATTCCTCCAAGCAGAGTTTTTCTGCCTTAAATTTATGTCAAATTGTTGTTTATGCATCAATATCATCAGGACTTACCAGTGTTGCGTTTTCTTGTATAAACTTTCGTCTAAGTTCCACATCTTCACCCATTAAGTCGTTAAACATCTTCTCAGCCTCAATCGCATCTTCAATTGTCAGTTGGATAAGGATTCTGCTTTCAGGGTTCATGGTGGTGTCCCAAAGCTGAGTTGCATTCATTTCACCAAGACCTTTATATCGTTGTTGAGCGCAACCTTTTCTGCCGTTTGTTTGATACCATTCTTCAAGTTCTTGGTCAGAATAGAAATAAAAGTCTTCTTTGTTTTTTGTCACCTTATAAAGTGGTGGTTTCGCCGCATAAACATGACCTTCTTCCAGTAGCGGTCTCATAAAGCGGAAGAAGAAAGTTAAAAGCAAAATTCGAATATGAGCGCCGTCAACATCGGCATCGCTCATACAAATAATTTTGTCATAGCGCAGTTTGTCCATATTGAAGTCTTGTCCAATTCCAGTTCCAAAAGCGGTTATCATCATTTTGATTTCTTGATTTTCAAGAATTTTGTTAAGACGGGCTTTTTCAACATTCAAAATTTTTCCGCGAAGTGGCAATACGGCTTGAAAGCGTCTGTCTCTTCCAGTTTTAGCTGTGCCACCAGCTGAGTCACCTTCCACAAGATAGATTTCGCAAAAACGCCTATCTTTTTCACTGCAGTCGGCAAGCTTTCCAGGCAGGGTTGTGCTTTCAAGAATACTTTTGCGCCTTGTAAGCTCTCTTGCATTTCTTGCCGCATCTCTAGCCCTTTGCGCAGTGATTGATTTCATGATAAGGTTCTTAGCTTCGCCAGGGTGTTGCTCTAAGTAGTCTCCAAATTCTTCAACAACAGCTTTGTATACAATGGTTCTCATTTCGCTGTTGCCAAGTTTTGTTTTTGTTTGACCTTCAAATTGAGGGTTTCTCAGCTTAACACTTATGACGGCGGTTATGCCTTCTCGGCAGTCTTCACCAGAAAGTTTTTCGCTTTCCTTGATAATTTTATTTTTAACTGCATAGTCATTGATAACTTTTGTAAGTCCCGCTTTAAAGCCGTCAAGGTGAGTTCCGCCTTCTTCGGTGTTGATATTGTTTGCATAGGCATTAATGATTTCGCTGTAACCTTCATTAAACTGAAAACAAACTTCAATTTCATTTTCAAGTTCGCCCTTGTTGTTTCTGTTAAACTTGTTGAAATACACAGGGTAGGCAAGAAGGGTTTCACGATTTTTGTTGAGATAATCTACAAATTCAACAATTCCGCCTTTAAATTCAAACTCTTCCTTTCGCTCTTTACCCTCACGTTTGTCTTCAAGAGTGATGATAAGCCCTTTGTTTAAGAAAGCAATCTCTCGAAAACGGTTTTTCATGATGTCAAAATTAAAGTCAGTGGTTTCAAAAATTTCATCGTCAGGCAAGAAAGTGATGGTTGTTCCTCTTTTTTCTGTTGTGCCAATCACGGCAAGAGAGGTGATAACTTTACCTCTAGAAAATTCGATTTGATAGTGCTGTCCATTTTGATAAACATCAGCTTTCATATATTTTGAAAGAGCGTTGACACAAGAAACACCAACGCCATGCAGACCGCCAGAAATTTTGTAGCCTTCTCCGCCAAATTTTCCGCCAGCATGAAGCTTTGTAAGCACAACCTCAACTGCGCTTTTGCCTTCTTTTGGAATTATGCCTGTAGGAATGCCTCGACCATTGTCGGCAACAGAGCATGACCCATCAAAGTTGAGGGTCACTTCAATTTTTGTGCAGTAGCCAGCAAGAGCCTCGTCAATAGAATTGTCCACAACTTCTGTGACAAGGTGGTGCAGTCCATGCTCATCAGTTGAGCCAATATACATGCCAGGTCGTTTTCTGACAGGCTCAAGTCCTTCGAGCACCTGAATGTCGCTTGCGTCATATTTTTTTGACTTTCCAATCTCTTTTTCTTCAAGTTCGATTTGCTCTTTGTCTTCCATAATAACCCCTATTATATATAATATATATATTATTATATAATATAATCATTAAAAAGACAAGTATTTTAGGCAAAAATCGGGCATATTTTAGGCAGAAAGTTGAAAACGACAAATTATACCTGAAATAGTATTTATTACGAAATTACGCCAAAATGTTTGGAAATTATGGCAAAATTGTGATATAATTGGTTACTGAGAGGAAATAAATGAAAAAACAAGA
>CALVUB010000097.1 GCA_944363385.1 uncultured Clostridia bacterium | reverse complement strand
TCGGTGGTGTTCGCCTTTCTGACAAGCGCACGAGTGTATCTATAAATAATATACTTTTTTGCAAGTTCATAATGCCCGAACGCCATAAGTTTTTCTTCAATAAAATCTTGAATATCCTCAACAAGAATTCTTTTCTTTTTAAAAGCGAGAATGTTTTGGATGATTTCATGAATTTCCGTTTCGCTTGCTCTTTCGTTTTCAGAAACCTCATTGTTGGCTTTTGAAATGGCATTTTCAATTTTGGTTTGGTCGAAGTCAACTATGTTTCCATTTCTTTTGATAACTTGCATTTTTTAATCCCTCCTGTCATCAAGTTTTCACTTCCATTTTACAATATATATAGTGTTCAAGTCAAACAAAAATCACAAGATATTGTGTTTTTTCAAAATTTTTTCTTGATTATTGGTTTTTTAATTTTCAAAATATTTTTCAAAAAGTCTGACTTAGCGATACGCCCGAAATCAAGTTATATATTAATAACAAAATGCACAAACTTTATCTTTCGAAAAAGAAAATAAATCTTTTCGCAAAACTTCAAAATGGCGAAAAAAAGAACATATTGACTTCATTTCAATATGTTCTTGTTTAACAATCGCTCTTTATCTTTCAAGGTTTTTAAGGTCTTTCATGCGGTTTTTTTGCCAATCATTTAAGGCTTTAAGCATTTCTGCCTTCTCTTCTTCCGTTCTCTTTAAACTTTCATTCATCTTCGCTGTGTTTTCTGCGGTTTGTTTTTGATAATCTTCCTCTTTCTTTAATCCAGCCTCTTTGGTAAATGGTTCCAGAGCGTCGCTATATCCAATTCCAAAAATTTCTGCAATACCATTAAATATATCTTTTAAAAATCCTTTCATACTGCCTCACTTTGCTTGTTATGATACCACATCAAAAGGGTTTTGTCAAGATGAAAGAAGAAAGAGTTGCCTCTTTCCTCTTAAGTTTTATGGTTTATCACGCCTGAACTCATTATATAACTGCCTTAAAAGTTGTTGAGTCTCTTCTTCTTGTCTTGCAAGGTTTGCCATATGTTTATTTGTCTCTCTTGTGTTTTTAGCAGATTCTTCTGCCCAATCAGGCTTCTTGTTGAAACCTGCTTCATCCATAAATTCTTTAAAGCCAGTGTTTGCAAAAGTTTTATAGTTGCCCATCATTTGTCTTCCAACGCCAGTAAATGTTGAACCCATACCTCCTAAAATTCCACCAACAACACCGCCTTCCTTTTGTGCATTGGCAAATCTTTCATTGGCGTTTTTATATCTTTCAACAGCACTTTCTCTTATTCCACCTTGAACTCTTTTAACTCTATCAATATTTCCTTGAACATTGTTAAATCTGGTTAGCACTTCTGAATAAGTTTGACTACCAACAAAACTATTATACTTCGTATCAGCTCTTTGCAATCGCGTTGAAGCAGCGGCCCCCATAAATTTACCACCACCTGGCTGAACTGCTCTTCTTGCAAAAAGCGTTGCATCTGTTTCACTAAGTCCTCTTTTTATTGCTTCTTCTCTTAATTGTGCTTCACTGACATTATTTTTACCATTAAACGAATTAATTATATCTGCTTTTATGCCTTGTTGATATGTGTCAGTTTTTTTCATAGCATCAATGGTTCTTTTCTCAGTTTCTTCAGCTTGTTCTTGCTCACGCTTCGCTTTGTTCATATCTTTAAATGCTTTAACTCCGCCAACGCCACCTTTCAAAAATGCTCCTGTTCCGCCGATAAGATTTGAAACACCACGACCAAATTTTGTCTTGCCAATTTTCTCTCCTAATTTTTGAGCACCTCTTGCACCAAGTTGTGCGGCGATTCCAGCACCTGTAAAATTTGAAACAAACTTTCCGCCAACTTTTGCTGCACCCATTGTCATTTTGGTTGCCTTTCCGATTGTGGATTTAACATCACCTGCCACAGAATCACCTTGCGCTCTTAAATCGTCAGAGCCGATAACCTGAGAAAGCACATTGATAACATTTTTAATTGCAACTAAGCCAACAATTATGAACAAGGTTTGAACAACCAAATCTGCAATCACAATATCAAAGAAATCAAAATTATTGACATACGGCAGTAAGATAAGCACTAAATTCATTCCGACGACAGCTGCATAGGCAATTATAACTTGTTTTATGAAGGTCGTTCGCCACTGACCAAAGGCTTTACCGTCGTCAAGCGGAGCAAGCCCAGCAAGTGGGGGCATAACGAGGAACAAAATTATACTCAAGAAGAAACGCACCATAAGCCCGAAGATAAGGTTTAAGAACAGCGTTATTGCCACGATTGCCGCACCAAAACCAACGATAAAGTTGAAACTCCATAAATTATAGTAATACCACACAAGTCCTACATTAAATTTAGAAAAGGCAGAAACGCTTGTTGTTAAGAATTGCGTGAAGTATCTGTCAGTGCTTATGATTGCGGCAACATCAGAGCCATCTCCCCAATCGACATCGCCTATGTCACCATACATCTGTTCATATAGAACAGGATAACCTTGTTTAAGATGCAAGAAGTTGGCAAAAGCGGTGTCTATCATATCAGCAAGCATTTCTTGGTCACCTTGAGCATTATTGAATAAGCCCATGCTGTCTTGATAGCCAGTGATCGTCACTGGAACACCACTTGAAACATACTCGCCGTTTCTCACACGGTTAGCATTATAACCTGCCACTTTAAAGATTGTGCCAGAGAAAGGCTGAGAGTTTGCACCTATCTTTGCTATATCAATTTCTTGTGGCAACCCTAAATTAAACACTTGGTC
>CALVUB010000096.1 GCA_944363385.1 uncultured Clostridia bacterium | reverse complement strand
CATTTATGCATATTTTGTGGCTATTCTGCAATGCATAATACTATATTTTGTAGTATTATGCAAAAACTTATGACTTTTTGCTTTTGGTGAATGCTTTAAATTTCTTCAAGCTTTCCAAGCGAAGTTTGGATTTCGCTTAATTTGCCTTTTGCTTTTGTAAGGCTTTCGTAGCAAATTTTGACCAGTTTTTCACCCTCTGCAAATTTTGCAAGAGACTCTTCCATTGTTAAAGAACCACTTTCGATTTTATCTATTATCTCTTGAAGAAGTTTCATTGCCTCTTCAAATGAGAGTTTATTTTCAGTTTCCATTACAGAGCCTCCATTTCTTCTTTTATGATTTTTTCTAAAGTTTGAGTCAAATCCTCAAGTTTGACCATGATTTTTTCGCCAGATTTTCTGATTGTGATTTCTGCTTCGTCATTTGCAAGCGACCTTGGGCTTATAAGCACTCTAAGAGGAATTCCCATAAGCTCGCTGTCTGTAAGTTTGACCCCTGCAGATACTTTTCGATCATCATATAGCACTTCAAATTTTTCTGAAAGACTTTCTTCAAGTTCTTCCGCTTTTTTTGCCACAGTTTCATCATCAAGTCTAAGTGGACAAAGATAAATTTGCCATGGTGCAATACTCATTGGCCAAATAAGACCTTTGTCATCGCAAGACTCCTCTGCAACGGAGGCAAGAGCTCTGCCCACGCCTATTCCATAACAAGCCATAAGAGGATTGATAGAAGTTCCGTCAGGCATTGCAATTGTCATATCCATTGCTTTTGTGTATTTTGTGCCAAGTTGGAAGATGTTTCCTATTTCTATGCCTCTTTTGATTTCAACAGGAGCTCCGCAAATTGGACACTTGTCGCCTTCTTTTACTTTGCTGATATCCAAGAATTTTACATCTTTAAGGTCGCGCTCAAAATTGACACCTTTAGTGTGATACCCTTCTTTATTTGAGCCTGTCACCATTCCCTTCATGCCAGCAAGAGAGTTATCAAACAGAACGATGGTGTTTGGAATGTTTAAATCTAAGCAACCGATATTTCCTTTTACAAAGCCAGTTTCAGAGAGGTCTTTTACCGCAACATCTTTGCCTAAAATGCGTTTAAGTTTTGCCTCATTAACTTCTTTGTCGCCTCTTATAAACACAACTGCTGTGTTTTTGTCATCACCAACCATAGCATAACAAACCGCTTTGACCGTCTGAGAAGCGTTTATTTTTAAATAAGAGCAAACTTCTTCAATGGTCTTTGCTGAGCCTGTAAAAATTTCTTCAAGTTTTTCATCTTTATGCACTGGTTTTTCTTCATTTGCCACAGCAACTTCCATATTCGCCTTGTAACCACATTTAGGACAGATGACAATACTGTCTTCACCAATATCAGTCAAAAGCATAAACTCATGCGCAACATCTCCACCCATCATGCCTGTGTCTGATTTGACTGCAATAAAATTTTTCATGCCAATGCGTTTGAAAATGCGGTTATAGCTGTCATATACTTTTTGGTAGTAGCTTTTAAGTTCTTCTTTATCATAGTGGAATGAATAAGCGTCTTTCATAGTGAACTCTCTCACTCTGATAAGTCCAGCTCTTGGGCGTGCCTCATCTCTAAATTTTGTTTGAATTTGGTAAATCATAAAAGGAAGCTGATCATAGCTTTTGACTGTGTTTTGACAAAGATGAACAGCAGCCTCTTCGTGCGTCATTCCAAGAAGCATATCGTGGTCATTGCGGTCTTTAAAGCGCACCATTTCCGCTCCAATTGATGAGTATCGTCCGCTTTTATCCCACATCTCGCGAGGCATTACAACTGGAAATAAAACCTCTTGACCACTAACCTTGTTCATTTCTTCTCTTATAATCTTTTGAATCTTTAAGTTGACAAGTTGTGCTGGTGTGAGCATTGAAAAAATGCCGTTGCATACCTGCTTTAAATAACCAGCTCTAAGCAAAAAGTTATGGCTTTTCACATTGACGCCATTTGCGTTGTCCTTTAATCTTTCTCCTACAAGTTTGCTAATTCTCATTGTTTCTCCTTTATTGGATTTGCTTTGATAGAGCCATCTTTGAAATAAATTGAAAGCTCTTTTTGATAGTCGACCTGCCCTTTCTCTGCAATTGTCTTTCCATTTTGCTCTATTTTAGCGTAACCGTGTTTCATAATGTTTTGAGGATTGATTTTTTTCAGTGTATTTTCACACAATC
This sequence comes from uncultured Clostridia bacterium, assembly GCA_944363385.1. Lineage (GTDB taxonomy): Bacteria > Bacillota > Clostridia > Christensenellales > UBA1242 > Caccovivens. The sequence continues at coordinate 587 of CALVUB010000096.1, read as the reverse complement.
CAACCTCGTAATATTTTGTGTTTAGAAAATTTTGAGCCAAATTATTAAAACTTTTTAAAAGTCCATGATAGACAAGTTTATTCTCCAAAATTTTTTTTTCAAAATATGAGCTTGATTTGGCTATCATATTATATAAAAAGTCCTTCTTTTCGTCAACATAATTTTCAAGAAGATACAAAAATTTTTGTTTTATCGAGGCAAAAAGCCCTTTTTGCACCTCTTTATCAGCAGTAACCAGTTCTGCTGCAGCTGAAGGTGTTGGCGCTCTAAGGTCAGAGACAAAATCGATAATTGTGTAGTCAGTTTCATGCCCTACAGCGGAGATAATCATCTTAGGGCAGTTGTAGGTTGCCCTTGCAACGATTTCTGTGTTGTAAGCTGATAAATCTTCTAAACTTCCACCGCCTCTAGCAACTATTATTAGGTCAATTTTGTTATACGACCCCATAAGCTCAATAGCTTTTGCAATTTCTTTCTCAGCGCCAACCCCCTGCACTTTTGTGTTGTAAAGCACAATGTCAAGCGAAGGGTTGCGCCTCCAAGCCACATTTTTTATATCCTGAATAACTGCACCTTCTTTTGAGGTT
>CALVUB010000095.1 GCA_944363385.1 uncultured Clostridia bacterium | reverse complement strand
GTGGAATTGTAAGGCTTAAAGGCGCATATATCATCAAATGCAACAAGGTTATCTTCAAAGAAAATGGTGAAATTGACCATCTTGAATGTGAGTATATTCCAGAAAGCCAGAGCGGAAACGACACAAGTGGCATAAAATGCAAAGGCACAATTCATTTTGTAAGCGAAAACAACTGCTTTGAAGTCACGATAAGAGAATTTAAAAACCTTATCAAACGGGAAATTACAAATCCTGCAAAAGCACTTGCAGACGGAGCAAAAATTGAGGATATTTTAGAGCCAAATTCGCTGATAACCAAAAAAGCTCTTGCTGAAAACTTTTTGAAAGAGGCAAAGGTTGAAGACAAATTTCAATTTATGCGCAAAGGTTATTACTGCATGGATAAAGACAGCACAAAGGATAATTACATTTTCAACAGCACAATTTCACTTAAAGAGGGCTATAAACAATAAAACCAACCAAAAAGCAAGGTTCTTCACCTTGTTTTTTATTTTTTTTGAAAAAAAGTGTTGACAAAATTGAAATATTGTTATATTTTAATAATAGAAAAAACGAAATTTAACAAAAGGAGGTGACCAAATGAACACAGTTATCAATTTCTCAAAGCTTAATATGCGTTTGGCCACCTTGATTTTTTGATGGATTATCATTTAAATAAACCTAGCCTAGCATAATCAAATTTTTATGGAGGTTTTTTTATGCAAAAAAATAAGGAAAAGAAAATAGGTTTATCAACCTATCTAAAACGCTATAAATTTGGCATATTTTTGTATGTGCTTGTCTATACTCTAGCATCTGTTTGTAGCATTTTTACTACAATCATTTTTGCAAAAGCGATTGAAAACATAACGCTTGGTTTTTACAGCGAAGCTATCACAAATTTGCTGGTCATTATTGCGCTTGCTCTTGGCAAAAGAATTTGTTGGTATCTCTCTCGCGTCATCTATCAAAAATATACAACCAAAATTATGGCAGAACTCAATCTTGACCTTGCAAAACAAGCTTTCAAACTTAACTCCAAGACCTATGCAGACCATGACACCGGCACTTTTGTTCAAAGAATTGTGACTGACCCAGAAAGAGTTGTAACAAGCCTTTCTGACATGGTGGCTGTTATTTTCGATGTCGTTTCAACACTCATCATAGTGATCTATATCACAACAATAAATCTTTATGTTGGTTTGGCTGTTTTGCTTCTTATTGCGATTGGTCTTGCGATTGAACTTAAAAGAAAGAAAGTCAGACGCAAATACAAATGGCAAGTGCGAAAAAAGAGTGACTATATCAACTCGCTTACAACTGAAATTGTCCGCAGTGAAAAAGACATAAAATCTCTTGGACTTGAAGAAAAACTTAGCGAAATCTCAAAAACCGCATACGACGACTACAAAAAAATCAACCGCAAAAGCGAAATGGTTGACATGAATTTTTATTCTTCGCGAAATGCCATTATTGAAATTGGCTCAATTGCCATTTTGATTTTGGGCATAAAGTTTATTGACCTTGGACTGCTTACCCTTGCTGCCTATATGATTATTTACTCAAACTACGGCTCGCTCTATCAATTTATTTGGGGAATAGGCATGATTGCAAACACAATCACTGACATAAAAGTAAGCACCGACAGAATGTTTGGACTTTTTGACAATGACGAATTTGTCTGTGAAAAGTTTGGCAACAAGCATGTAGAAAAAGTCAAAGGTGCAATTGAGTTTCGAAAAGTGTCGTTCACTTTCCGAGAATATGAAACTGTGCCTACAAAAGATGAAAAGTCAAAAAAGAAAACAAAAACGGAGCGCAAACTTGTCAGTGAAAACCACATTTTTGACAAACTTTCTTTCAAAATAAAGCCAAACACAACAGTTGCTTTTGTAGGAAAAAGTGGAAGTGGAAAGTCAACAATTTTAAATCTTATGAGCAAAATGTATGAAGTTGACAACGGGCAATTGCTTATTGACGGAATAAACATAAACGATTTTGACAAGCAATCTCTTCGAGGCGCAATAAGCCTGGTAAATCAATTTCCTTACATTTTTGACATGACAATAAAAGAAAATCTTACTCTAGCCAAAAAAGATGCAACGGATGAAGAGATTATGGACGCAATCGCGCGAGCCTCTCTTAAAGAGTTTATAGACACCCTGCCAAAAGGCATCAACACAAAGGTTGGTGAAAGCGGAATAAAACTCTCTGGTGGTCAAAAGCAACGACTTGCGATTGCAAGGGCTCTTCTTCGCAACTCACCTATCATCATTTTTGACGAAAGCACAAGCTCGCTTGACAACTTTGCTCAAGAAGAGGTCAAAAAGTCAATTGATGGCTTGAAAGGAAAAAGCACTATCGTGATTGTTGCGCATCGACTTTCAACCATACGAAATGTTGACCAAATTTTCTTCCTCGAAAATGGTAAAATCGAAGATGTCGGCACATTTGACGAGCTTTTCACAAACAATGTGAAATTTAAAAATATGTTTTATGCTGAAAATTTAAATAACTAGAAAATTTCTAGTTATTTTTTTATTGTTTTAAAAAAGACCAACAAATGTTGGTCTTAAAGGGAAAATAACAATACTATTACCTAATTTTATACCTCCTTTCTGGTGTCAATTATGGCGAGCAAAACACAATTTTTGAAGGCGGTAAAATCGCTACATCCCTTTGTTTATACTGGTTGCGGGAGTTGAGTTTGTTCCACTCCCGACAACGCAGGTTATATTCCGCTATCGCTCCATATAACCCGAAGAAAAAAGCCCTTTCGGGCTTTTCTATCTGGTTGCGGGAGTTGGATTTGAACCACTCCCGACAACGCAGGTTATATTCCGCTGTCGCT
>CALVUB010000094.1 GCA_944363385.1 uncultured Clostridia bacterium | reverse complement strand
AAATGGTTATCTTACAAAAGCTATGAACGAGGTTGAAAAACTTGCGTTTTATGACAAAAATCCACTTATCACAAGGGCAATGGTTGAAGAGGTCTCGGTCAAAGAAAAAGAGTTTGTGGTGTTTGAACTTACCGAAGCGCTGGGACAAAAAAATATTGATAAAGCCATTTCGCTTGCCTCTAAACTATCAAAAGAACAGGGTATTATGGCGCTTGTTTCAAACCATTTTAGGAGAATGTTTTTTCTGTCGATAACAGACGGCTCGGACAGCGAACTTGCTATAAGTTTGGGCATAAAAGAATATGCCGTCAAAAAGATAAGAGGGCAGTGCAAAAACTTTTCAAAAATGCAACTTAAAAAGATTTTTGCTTTGCTTGACGAAATTGACTATAAAATCAAATCTGGGCAAATGGTTAGCGAAAATGCCTTTAATTTTCTCATTTTGAAAATTTTATTTATTTAACTTTTGAAAAGATTGTCAAATTTTATTGATAATCTTTTTTAAATATGTTAGTATATAACTATGAGACCTATTGTTGCGATTATTGGAAGACCAAATGTTGGCAAAAGCACCTTTTTCAATAAAATTTGCGGAAAAAGAATAAGCATTGTTGATGATACGCCAGGGGTTACAAGAGACAGGATATATGCCGATGCTGAGTGGTGTGGACATAATTTTTTGCTTGTTGACACAGGTGGGCTAGATGAAAAGAGTGATGACCATTTTCAAAAAGACATCAAGCGACAAGCAGAAATTGCAATAAACGAGGCGCATGTTATTGTCTTTTTAGTTGACGGAAAGAGCGGGCTGACAAATGGCGATGAAGAGGTCGCATCAATTTTAAAAAAATCAAAAACGCCAGTAGTGCTAGTTGTCAACAAACTTGACAACTTTGAAGTTGAAAACACCTATGAGTTTTACAGTCTTGGGCTTGGCGAGCCTTATCCACTTTCGGTCGAGCAGAGCAAAGGCATTGGTGATGTGCTTGACAAGATTGTGTCATATTTTCCTGAAAAAGCTGGCAAAAGTGATGAAAAAACAACAAAAATTGCCATTGTTGGCAGACCAAATGTTGGAAAAAGCAGTTTGGTCAACGCGCTTGTGGGCTCATCACGCGTGGTGGTAAGCAACATTGAAGGCACAACAAGAGACAGCGTTTTGGTGCCATTTCGGTTCAACAAAAAAGACTATGCCTTTGTTGACACGGCAGGGCTTAGACGACAAAGAGGGGTTGAAAAAGAATCGATTGAAGGCTATTCAGTTCTTCGCACTATGAATGCGATTGAAGAGGCCGATGTGGTTTTGATTGTGTTTGACGGAAGCGCCGAAAAACTTTCAGAGCAAGACACTCGCATTGCAGGTTTTGTTCATGAGGCTGGCAAGCCAAGCGTGGTTGTTGTCAACAAGTGGGACATAAAGCAAAGCGACAAAAACTCGTATGAAAAAATGTTAGAGCGCGACCTTGCATTTATGAGCTATTTCAAATCGATCTATGTTTCAGCGCTCACCAAGGCGGGCGTTGGGCAAATCATGGAAAAGGCAGAAGAGGTGCTTGCAAATTCCAGCAAGCGCATCACGACAGGGCTTTTGAATGATATTTTGCATGACGCAATTTTAAATTATCAGCCACCAGCACACAAGGGCAGACGAGTCAAGGTTCAATACATCACCGAAGTTTCGACAAATCCGCCGACATTTGTGCTTTTTGTCAATGATGCCAAGCTTATCAATTTTTCATATAGAAGATATCTAGAAAACCGATTGCGCGAAAAGATTGACTTTTCAGGCACGCCAATCAAGTTGATTATACGCGGGAAGGAGGGAAAAGAATGATATACCTATACTTTGCATTGATTGCGCTTGCGAGTTATCTTATCGGGACTATCAATTTTGTCAAGATTTTATCTTGGAATGTTAAGCATAAAGACATCACAAAGGTGGGCAGTGGCAATCCTGGAACAATGAACATGCTTCGAAGCTTTGGATTTGCCATGGCTCTTGTTGCCTTTTTGGCTGAGGTGATAAAGGCTGGTGTTGTTTGCTTTATTGCAAGGCTGATTTTGCCAGAATACGGCTCTTTTGTATATTTTTTTGCTGGCATTTTTGTGATTTTAGGGCAAAACTTTCCAGTTTGGTCAAAATTTAAGGGCGGAAAAGGTGTCGCTTGCTTTGCTGGCGTGTTTCTCTTTTCTCAAATTTGGTATGTGGCTCTTGGCTGGTTTGTGGTTTGTTTTGTATTGTTTTTGTTTGTTGAATATGCCTGCGTGATTTCGCTGACCTATCTGACAGGCAATGCTATAGCGCTGACAATTTATGTTTGGCTGACTGGCGACCCGTTTGCTCTTGCCGTCACAATAATTATATGGCTACTGATTTTGCTTACAGTTGTTCGTCATCGTTCAAATATAAAGCGACTTATCAACCACACTGAAAACAAAATCAATTTCAGACAGAAGCTGACCCAAGCTTTTAAAAAGAAGAAGGGCGAAGAGATTATCAGCGAAGAGGTTTTGGAGCATAAGCCAGAACAAGAAATTGTGATTGAAAAAGAGGAGGAGAAGGATGAAAAGAACGATTAATGTGGAGTTTGTCAAAAAATCGTCAAGAGCAATTGAGCTTTTCAACCATGTTTTTGACACCTGCAAAGGAAAAGACCTTCGAAGGTGGCTTGGAAGGCTGTCCACCGCCATTGTAAAGCATAAAAATCCGCACCTTGCCTTTTTTGTGCTTGAAAAGTATCAAGACAGACTGCCAATAGTGGCTTTACGCAGACTTGCCGAGGCGGTTTTGCAAGACGGAAATGTTTTAAATGCTTTAAGCGAGATTTATCAGATTGATGACCAACTTAATGCCACCATGGTGATAAAAAAGCAAAAAGACCCTGCCAAAGCATATAATCTTTATCTAAGCCACAGCACG
>CALVUB010000093.1 GCA_944363385.1 uncultured Clostridia bacterium | reverse complement strand
TTGCCTGAAAACCTGCAGAATATTATTCCACGCCAACTTTTTGAAGTGCCAATTCTGGCCGATATAGGCAACAAAATTATTGCGCGCGAAACTGTTTCTGCCATGCGAAAAGATGTGCTTGCAAAATGTTATGGCGGAGATATCACCAGAAAAAGAAAACTGCTGGAAAAACAAAAAGAAGGCAAAAAGAGAATGAGGAAAATAGGTTCGGTAGAAATTCCTTCTGAGGCATTTATGTCAATCTTAAAACTTGATGATGGTGACAAATAATGAGCGGAATATATGTGCATATTCCATTTTGTGAAAGTAAGTGCGTCTACTGCGCATTTTCTTCATTTGCTGGACAACTTGATAAACAACAAGGTTACTTTGAAAAATTAAAAGAAGAGATTTTATCTTCAAAATTCACTTTTAAGGTGGACAGCATTTTTATTGGCGGAGGCACTCCAAGCGCTGTTGATAAAAACTTTATCGCTGAAATTTTAAGCGTCATAAAATCTAAATTTGAGGTGAATGAAAAGGTTGAAATTACAATTGAGGCAAATCCAAACTCTCTTGACAGAAAAAAACTTGAATTTTATAAATCAATCGGCGTCAACAGACTGTCAATTGGCGTTCAATCTCTTGAAAATAAAACGCTAAAAAAACTTGGTCGACTGCATAATAAGGCTCAAGTTTTCAAAGTGCTTAAAGAGGCAAAAGGGGCTGGCTTTAAAAATATAAATTGCGACCTTTTGCTTGGGCTTGAAAATGAAAGCTATAATTTTTTAAAGAAAGAGATAAATTTGCTTAAAAAATATGCTACGCATTTTTCTTGTTATATGCTTCAAGTGGAAGATGACACGCCACTCAAGCGCATGGTTTTAAAAGGGCTAGTAAAATTGCCACCTGATGAAAAAACAATTGAAAATTATAGAAAATTGACAAAATTTTTGCAAAAAAAGGGCTTTTTTCAATATGAAATCTCAAATTTTGCAAAAAAAGGCTATGTTTGCCAGCATAATTTAAATTATTGGAAAAGAAAAAATTATCTTGGCTTTGGACTTGGCGCGCACTCTTTTATGGAGGAAAAACGCTGGGCAAATGGGCTGAGTTTTGACAAATATTTTAAAGGTGAAAAATCGTTTGAAGAAACTTTGACGGATAGGCAGAAGGTGGAAGAGATTATTATGCTTGGAATGCGATGCTATGAAGGAATTGACAAGCGCGAACTTTTAAGATATGGTTACAACATTGAAGAAAACGCAGATTATAAAAAATTTTTAGAGCAAAAAGTGTTATTTCTAGAGGGCGATAAAATAAAAATTAACCCCAAGTTTTATGGGGCTTCAAATCTTGTGATTGAAAGGCTAATTTAAAATTATTCAAGTTGATTGCTACAGTTTAGGATTAACTTTTTGTGAGAAGCTAAAACCTTGTTGATGTTGTTCAATTGTGCTTGCGACTTGTCAAACTCGTTGTTTATAAAATGATTGTAAGCTATTGTAAGATTGTTGCAAACCCATACAGATTCTTTTTCTGTCAGCTGTAAATTTGGATTAACATAAATCACATACCCCTTCTTGACAAAAAATTGGTGGTCAAGATTATTAAAAAAACTGTCAAGCATACGATTGTTTTTGCTTGTGTTTTTTAAGACAAATTTTCTGTAGTTTTCATTATTTTTGTCCAGTATATTTTCATCAATTTTGGTTTTCATAAAAAGTCCTTTTCAATAATCTCTATTGTAACACCATAATCATTTTTCGTCAATAAAAAATTTGAAAAAAATGAAAAAACACTTGCTTTTTTTCTTTATGTGTGATATTATCTTCTTGTAAAGTAAAATTACTTTACAAAAGGATAACTATGAAGGTTGAAGAAAATTTGTATTATGCTCAGCTTTTTGACATTTATCGAGGTCTTCTCACCAAACTGCAACAGCAGGCTCTTGAGAGTTTTCTTGATGAAAATTTAACGCTAAGCGAGATTGCAGAAAATGAAGGCGTTTCGCGACAGGCGGTGAAAGACAGCATTGACAAGGCTCTTTCAAAACTGGTCAGTTTGGAAGAAAAGGTGGGCTTTTACAAGAGACTGAAAAAGCTGGAGAGTGATATTGAAAATCTTAAAAACAAGAAAGGGGAAGATTGATGGCACTTTTTAATTCGTTATCTGAAAGATTTAACCATATCTTTTCAAAACTAAGAAATCGTGGCAAACTGACAGAGCTTGAAATTAAAGAGGCTATGCGAGAGGTGCGCATGGCACTTCTTGAAGCTGATGTAAACTATCTTGTTGCAAAAGATTTTGTCAAAAATGTTTCAGAAAAAGCAGTTGGTGATGAAGTTTTAAAAAGTCTTACACCTTCACAACAAGTCATCAAGATTGTTAAAGATGAGCTTACCACTCTTATGAGCTCAAACAATCAAAAACTTCAAGTCGCATCTCAGCCTCCCACCATCATCATGATGTGCGGACTTCAAGGTGCAGGCAAAACCACCATGTGTGCAAAACTTGGGGCTTATCTTAAAAAAAGTGGGAAAAGACCTCTTCTTGTTGCTTGCGATATTTATCGTCCAGCAGCAATCAACCAGCTTCAAATTGTTGGCAAGCAGGCAAATGTTGAGGTTTTTGAAAGAGGGGTGCAAAACCCTGTAAAGACTGCAGAAGAAGCGGTCAAACATGCTTTAAAGCAAGGCTTTGACACTGTCATTATCGACACAGCAGGAAGACTTCACATTAATGAAGAGCTCATGAACGAGCTTAAAAACATTAAAGCTAAGGTCAGTCCGACTGAAATTTTGCTTGTGGTTGACGCTATGACTGGTCAAGATGCTGTGACGGTTGCTGAAAGCTTTAATAAAGACCTTGACATAACAGGAGTTATTCTTACCAAACTTGATGGCGACACAAGAGGTGGTGCAGCGCTCTCAATCAAAGCTATCACTGGCAAACCAATCAAATTTACTGGTGTGGGCGAAAAGATTGGCGATATTG
>CALVUB010000092.1 GCA_944363385.1 uncultured Clostridia bacterium | reverse complement strand
GGAAGAACTGGTCCAGGACTATCTGCTATGCACTGGCAAAAAAAATGTGTTTGAGGCAAACAGAAAGGTTTATATTGACAACCTTGACAAAGAAAAGATGAAAGAGTGTGCTTCACTTTTAATTGGCAAGCATAATTTTAAAGCCTTTTGTTCATCGCAAACTTCAACCAAAGACTTTGTGCGAACTGTTTATGAGATAAAACTTCTCCAAAAATCTCGTCATAACATTGTGGTGGAGGTGACTGGAAATGGCTTTTTGATGAACATGGTGCGAATTTTGGTGGGAACAATGGTTGACTTCTCTCAAGGCAAACTTGACAAGGCAAGAGTTTTGCGGGCGCTTGAAAGTGGAGAGCGCAATTGTGCAGGCAAAACTATGCCACCTCAAGGGCTTTATCTTAAAAAAGTTTTTTATTGATTTTTGCTTGCTTAAACTTAACTTTTGTGATAAAATCTTGCTTGAAAAAGGAATAAATATGATTACAGACAGACAACTTAAAGAAAAATGGTTTAAATTTTTTGAAGAACATGGATTTAAAAAGATTGAAGGATTTTCAATCATCCCAGAAAACGACCCGACCGTGCTTTTTACCACTGCAGGAATGCATCCTCTTGTGCCATATCTGCTTGGCGAAAAACATCCAGCAGGTGACAAAATTTATGATGTTCAAAGATGCATAAGAACTAGCGACATTGATTCGGTTGGCGACAACAGTCACCTTACTTTTTTTGAAATGCTTGGAAATTGGACTCTTGGCCAATGCAATAAAAAAGAAATGATAAGGCTTAGTTTTGAGTTTTTGACAAGTCCAAAATATTTGGGACTTGATAAAGATAGGCTTGCGGTGACTGTCTTTGCTGGTAATGATGTTGCACCTCGTGATGAAGAGGCTTATCAGGCTTGGAAAGAATGCGGAATAAAAGAAATATATTTCACCAGTGATGACAACTGGTGGGCGCTTGGTGGCGGTGTGGGACCTTGTGGGCCAGACAGTGAAATGTTTTATGACACAGGTAAGAAAAAATGTTCTGATTCTTGTTCGCCATCTTGTGACTGCGGAAAATATCTAGAAATTTGGAATGATGTTTTCATGCAATATGTTGTCAAAAAAGAAGGCGAAAAGGCTCAAAAACTTGAAAGACCAAACATTGACACAGGAATGGGACTTGAGAGAACGGTCGCTACACTCAATGGTGCAAAAAGTGTTTATGACAGTGGGTGCTTGAAGAGAGTTATCGATTTTATTGGTAAGCATGCAAGAATCAACTATGAAGAAAACGAAAATTCAACAAGGGCATATCGAATTATAACCGACCACCTTCGTTCTTCAACTTTTATCTTGGGTGATGCTCGAGGGATTTTGCCTTCAAATGTTGGGCAGGGGTATATCTTGCGAAGGTTTATCAGAAGAGCTGTCAATTGCAGTCGAAATATTGGCTTTGACAGCAGTCTTTTTGCTGACATTGTTGATATTTATGTTAACGAATATGGGCAAGACTATCAAGATATAAAAGACAATAGAGAACTTATTAAATCTGAACTTCTAAAAGAAGTTGAAAAATTTTCAAAGGCGCTTGAAGAAGGTCATAGAGAATTTAACAAGGTGATTGCAGGCATTGAAAGACATAAAGAGTTTGCTTCTAAAACAGGCGAGAAGGTTGAAAATATTATCAGTGGGAAAAGTGCTTTCAGACTTTATGACACTTTTGGCTTTCCGCTTGAACTTACAGAAGAGCTAGCAAGAGAACGAGGCTTTTCAGTTGATAAGGCAGGTTTTGAAGAGATGTTTAAAATTCACCAAGAAAAATCTCGCCAGGCAACAGCAGGAATGTTTAAAGGCGGTCTTGCTGACACTTCAAAACAATCGGCGTATCTTCACACAGCAACACATTTGTTGCTTGCAGGGCTTCAAAAAATGTTTGGAAAAGGCGTTGTGCAAAAAGGTTCAAACATAACGCCAGAGCGTCTTCGTTTTGACTTTAATCTTGACCACAAGATGACGGCGGAAGAGCTTAAAGAGGTTGAAGATTTTGTAAACAATGCAATTGCACGCAAGCTTGATGTGAAATGTGAGGTTATGACGCTTGATGAAGCTAAAAGAAGTGGAGCTCATGGTACATTTACAAACAAATATGGCGATGAGGTTAAAGTTTATTCTATTGGCGATGTCAGCAAAGAAATTTGTGGTGGGCCACATGCTGAAAACACAGAGCAACTTCATCATTTCAAAATTGTCAAAGAAGAGTCTTCTTCAAGTGGAATAAGAAGAATCAAAGCTATTTTAGACTAAATGCTTGTTATCTATTGATTTAAAGCTTAAGTTGTGATATAATAAAAAAGTGGAGGGTTTATGCCAAAAGGAGATAAAGTAAAAAAAGGATTTCTCTTTTATGTGATGATGTTGCTTCTTTGTGTCATTGCAATTTTTTTCATTTTGGTGGTTATAATGATATTCAACCCAGGAATAAACATTTTAGGTTTAAAGTATTTTTCAGCTGTCAAAACTGAAAGGGTGGATAGTTTTACTTTGAGCGAAGGTTTAAATTATGAGTTAGATTTAAGCAAAAAAACTGATATATATGTTTCTGGAAATAATATTGATTTTGGCATTGAAGTTGACCAAACTGTTGAAAAGGTTACACTTGAACTTGAAAATTATCAAACAGGTTTTGCAACTTCAGACCAAAACACCACTTTTGAGTGGACAACGTCAATTGGTATGGCGACAGTGAGAATAGATGTTACAAATCCAGAAGGATTTTTATATTTCAATAGTCATTGCTATGTGAGGATTCTTGTGCCAGAAAGTATGACCATCAACCCTCTTAACACATTAAATGTTTCTTGTGGAGCGGGAAATATAAATCTTGGCAATGCAACAGAAGAAGGCATTGCAATGGATGTAAATTACTTAAACCTTTCTACTACTACAGGTTCAATTCAAATTGGCAAAAATTTTGACACCACTTATTCATCGCTT
>CALVUB010000091.1 GCA_944363385.1 uncultured Clostridia bacterium | reverse complement strand
AACATAAGGTTTATATTCCGGCAACTTCCACATGTCAAGTTGCTCACAAATTTGTTCAACCTCTTTGCCTTTTTCATAATGCTCTGCCACCACATAAACATTGCCGTCATAGTCGCGCGCATAAAAGTGAGCAGAAAGCGGATTGTTAAGACCAGGGTCAATAGAGATGTTATCCTGCCAATCTTTAGGGATGTCAAAAGGTTCTATCACATGCTTATTTTCATCGAAAGTGTTATACACAAGCCCTCCACATTGCACAAATTTTCCATAACGCCTGCTTTCAAGTTCTTCCGCCGAAATAGAGGCACTCATCTGTTCAATCTCTTTTTGAGAAAGATAAGGATTGTCTGCCCATTCCATTTGAATTGTCCATACATTATCGTCATTATGCTCATTTAAATAAATTTCGTGATACACCCAAGTAAGCCCTTTAAGAGGTGTCATAGTGCCAAAAATTTCGCCACTTCTATCAAGTATTCTCATTTTACACTCTAAGTAGATATCATAAGGCGGTTCTTCGTCAAACCAAACAAAATCAAGCGAAGCGCCTTGAAACTTTTCTCTTCCCTGATCGCAAGTTTTAAAACCAATTTTGCTCAGCGAGCCAAAAACATTGCGCACTAAAATAAAATCAATCACGCCACTTTCAGCACTGTCTTGCCTACCCTTTGCCATAACGATTTTTTCAATCCAATTTTTTTTTAAATAGTGAAGCAACTTTGCCTGTGCAACATCGCGCTGAACTTGTTTGGACAAACTTACAACCCAGCAAGATATTGGTTTATTTTTGCGATAAGGATGAATGCCACGCGCAAGATAAACTGTTTCCACTGCGCCACATTCAGTTTTTCCAGAGCGATTTCCACCAAAAACCCAACGATTTTTCTTTTGGCATTTATGAAATTCAAGTTGCTTTTTGTGCAACTTTTCGCCACAATTATATTGTGATAAAAAATCATCTTTTTTTCTTTCTTTAATTTCTTCCTTAACCAGTCTAAGTTTAAATTTTAATTCATTCATTTTTTCACCTGTCAAAATAAGATAAATTGCCTGTTTTTTCGACAAAAAAAAGTTAACAATAAAAAAAAATTAATTTTAAAATAAAAACATGTTAAAAAAATTATGTTTTATGCTTTTAAGCTTATCTATCTTAAGCACATCTTTTAGCTTTAAGCTCTTCACAAATGCAAGTGAAAAAATAAGCTATTATGCCAAGATTGAAGAAAGCGGAATTTATTTTTATTCCAACCCAATAGAACAAGAAGAGAGTAAGCTTTTCATTTTACCTCAAAGCTATTTTGTTTATCTAACAGACGAGGCAAATGAAAACTTTTATGTTTCACAGTATAAAGATGTCCATGGCTATGTGCGAAAACAAGATGTGGTCGTCATGAACGGAACTCCAACTATGCCTTATGCAAGCCGAAACTTTACAATAAAAGATTTAGATGGACTTTCTCTTTACCCTTCCCCTAGTTTTACAAACAACACCACTCTTGCAAAGATTGATTATTTGACTATAGTTTCTTCGTATTATGGTGAAATGCCAGGAGAAAATATCCCCGATATAAACTGTCCATGGTTCTACTGTAAAGTAAGTGAAGATGATACAACTTTGTTTGGCTATGTTTATTCCGACTCATGCTATAAAATCAGTAGCATTTCTCCAAACACAGAGAGCTTTGAAGTTGTTTCTTCTCCAATTTTTGAAATATCCGAAGGTCAAGAAGGTAGCCTTAGCGAAGTTGCTATGGCATTCATTGTGATCGGAGTTTCTTTGCCCTGCATTCTTATCATCTACCTTCTTATAAAACCAAGCCTACAAAAATCAAAAATACCAACTCCCAAAAAGAAAATACGCAAACGCCATGGGGACTATTTTGAATTTGATGAGAACGATTTAAACTAGCCAGCAACAAGTTTTCCAAGCTGTCGTTCATCAATTTGAACGCAGTCATCACTTTTTGCAGAAATAAGGCGATTGTAAACTTCCATTATCCATTTTTCAGAGGAGATGTAATCCAATAGCCTTTTCTCAGAAAAACCTAGATTGCTCATTTGGAGTGAAAAATGTTCAAGCGCCTCGTTCAATCTGCGAAAATATGTTCGCTCTGAAAGATTATGTCTTTTTGCAATGTCAAAACTCTTTTCATTGTCCATATAGCGTTCAATCAAAATTTGCGCTGACAAAATAGGACAAGCCTCTAACGCCATATCAATCAAAATTTTAAGATTTATAAGCTTAACCTTACGCTCTGATAAATTTATAATATAATCTGCAACCGAAGTTATGCTGTTTTCACTACCGCCACAAAGCCCAACATAAAACGAATTTAAAGCTCGCCTTTCAATCAACCTGTCAATAGCTTCGGTAATTCTTTCCAAATATCTGTCCACCATTAAAATTGTTTTTGCACATAAATTAAACTTCATAATTCCCCCTTTAATACGAAAAAAATTATAAAATTTAAAACAACAATAGTCAATGTTAACTGCCATAAATTTTTATAGTTTTTTACAATATTTTACAAAATTCTACAAAAAGCCGTCAATTTGGCGTCAAAATTATGTCAAAATGGTAAAAAATTCGACATTTTTCGCGTATTTTTAAAATTTTGAAAATTTTACATCAACTTTTTCAATAAAATTAGCAAAATTTTATTTAAATTGAATACAAAAACTTGTCAAAACAAAAATTTTGTGATAAAATAAAAAAAGCAATCTTAAAGATTGTGAATGAGGAAAGCACTCAACTATTTTTGTTTCAAAGGCTCAATAAAGCCAAAACCAAATTTTGATTTGCTTGAAAACTTATTTGGGTCATCAAATTAGGGTTAAGATAAACCTCGCTTTTCAAAATTAGATTTTGAGGCAAAAGTGGTTCCAATTTCCCAAAAACTTATTAAGGTTTTGGTGACATTGGGCTCGGAGTTTCCCGAAAAAACGAAATCAAATTCCTCAATTTTTTACTGCCCTGCAATTTAATATGCTGGTGTGGCGGCTCGGGGTCCCCAAAAGCTATA
>CALVUB010000090.1 GCA_944363385.1 uncultured Clostridia bacterium | reverse complement strand
GTAGACCTATTTTTAAGAGTGCGAGAAAATAATCTTATATGTCAAAAGATTGAAGAGCTTTATGGTGTGGAAAAAACAAAACCTGCAAAAGAAGACTCACGAGTTTTGACTTGCGGAGCAAGTTATGCTTACTTAAAAATAGCTGATGGCTGTGACAATTTTTGCTCTTACTGCACAATTCCAAGAATAAGAGGAAGATATAAAAGTTTGCCAATGGATGAACTGATAGATGAGGCAAAAGAGCTTGTTAAAATGGGCATAAAAGAACTTATTTTGGTAGCTCAAGATACCACTAGATATGGCGAAGACCTTTATGGCGAGAATAAACTTATTGAGCTTTGTCAAAAACTTTGCAAAATCAAAGAGCTGAAATGGATAAGACTTCACTATCTTTATCCAGAAAAGGTTAGTCCAGAGCTTCTTGATTTTATAGATAAAAACGAAAAGATGTGTAAATATCTCGATATTCCTCTTCAACATATTGACAACCAGCTCTTGAAAAGCATGAAAAGAAGGGTGAGCGAAGAAGATACATACAAACTTATTGATTTTATCAAGACAAAATATCCAAATTTTGCGCTTAGAAGCACATTTATTGTGGGCTATCCAGCTGAAAATGGAGCAAAATTTAAAAAACTTTTAAAGTTTATCAAATGGGCACAGCTTGATTATGCTGGCTTCTTCCCTTATAGCAAAGAGCCAAACACTGCATCATTTTTTATGGACAAACAAGTTAGCCTTTTGATAAAAAAATATAGAACAAACAAAATTAGGAAACTTCAACAAAAAATTGTTGAAAGTAAAATTTTAAATTTGCTCGGTCATGAAATGCAAGTTCTTGTCGATTATTTTGATGAAAGCACTGGAGAATTTGTTGCGCATAGCCAAAAACTGTCGCCAACAGTTGACTTTGGAGTGCGTTTTGTGGATAATGGTAATGTCGAGATTTCATCATTTGTAAAAGTTAAAATTTATGACTTTGATGGAAGTTATTTAAAAGGAGAAATTTTATGAACACACCAAATAAGATAACACTTTCAAGACTGCTTTTAATACCACTTATTGTATTTTTTTATCTTGCTGATTTTATACCTTACGGAAGGCTGGTTTCTGCGCTTTTGTTTGTGGTTGCTTCACTCACTGACTTTGTTGATGGTCGCATTGCAAGAAAAACAAATCAAGTGACAGACCTTGGCAAGTTTTTTGATGCCATAGCTGACAAAGTTTTAACAATGACTGGTTTTATTCTTGTTATCGCAGTTCCTATCACAGGAACAGCGCCAGTGGTTTGGCCATCTTGGCTTGGAGTTGTTTGCGTTATTATTATGCTTGCAAGAGAGTTTATTATTTCAGCACTTAGACAACTTGCGGCAACAAAAGGGAAGGTTCTTGCGGCTGATATGACTGGAAAAATCAAAGCAACGCTTCAATTTGTATCGATTGCTCTTTATATGTTCTATGCTTTCTTCCTAACTGATATCACGCCAACTCTTAGCACATCAACAACTGAAAAAGTCACTGGCATTATAGGACTTATTCTTATGATTATTTTGGCTTGCGCCACTGTTCTGACGCTCTATTCTGGCGCTCATTATCTTATTCAAAACAAGTTTGTTTTTAAGTCAGACAAGAAAACAGAAAAGCCTGAAAAAGAACACGCTCAGGAAGAGGATAAATAGTGGATTATAAAATTTGCATTTTTTCTGATGAGATTTTAAAAGGACTTACAAAATTTGATTTAGAAAAACTAAATCTCATTTTTGCTCGCACTCTTAACAATATTTCTTCTTTGCAAATGCTTCCACTTAAAGAGAGTAAAGATTTCTCTATACAAGAAAACACTATCATATTTTCTGAAAATGAACACCTTGACAGTATTATAATAGACAACTATCAAAAACTTGGCAAAGATAAAGAAATGATTGAAGAACAAGTGGTTGTTTTTAAAAAAGACACACAAAAAACAATTTTTATACCACTTGAAAGCGACCTTGATTTGCTTGAAAAAATTTTTCAAACTTCTTTAAAAGTTTGTCAGTTTCATCTTTTTGGAGTAAACAATAAAGAGGTAATTGATAAACTTGAAAATTTAAAAACTGAAATAAAAAATTTGAGTTATAAAGTTGTGTCAAAAAATATTTTGACTGATGTATATTTATCTTATCAAGGTCAAGGCGATATGATTGACGAGAGCCAAGTTAAAATTGCATCAGCTTTTAAAAATTATATGTATAGCGAAAATGAACTTGGACTTGAAGATATTGTTTATCAGCTTTTAAAAATGAGAAATTTGACAATTTCAATCTGTGAAAATATCACCAAAGGAGAAATTGTTGCATCACTTCTTAAAAATGTTGATTTTAATCAGTTTTTAAGAAAAAGCGAAATACATTTTTTTGACAATATTGACAACAATCTTCTGCATCAATATTCGCTAAAACTTTTGCAGGAAAGTGAAAGTGACATCGTAATTGTAACTAATGGGCAGATAGGTGAAGGAAAATTGAATTTTGTGTTTTGTATAGCTGATAAAAAACAGGTGCATTTTTATAAATGTAATTTTACCTTGACAGATGAGGTGGATTCTATGGCAAAAAATACTCTTTTATTCCATTTAGTGAAAAAATTAAGACAAAATAATTTTTCTTTTTAAATAATTTTGATTTTTTTTAAGTTCATGATAAAATATATGTATAAAAAATTATAAACGAGAGGAAATAAAAATGGCTAAAGAAATTAAAGACACAAAAAAAGAAGCATTAGAGCAAGCACTTCTTCAAATTGAAAAACAATATGGCAAAGGCTCAATTATGAAAATGGGAGAGAGAGTTCACGAAAAAATTGATGTGATTCCAACGGGTTGTCTTGTGCTGGATATAGCTCTTGGCATTGGCGGAATACCTCGTGGAAGAGTAATTGAAATTTATGGACCAGAATCTTCTGGAAAAACAACCGTTTCTCTTCACATCATTGCTGAAACTCAAAAACTTGGTGGAACGGCAGCATTTATTGATGCCGAACATGCGCTTGATCCTTCTTATGCTGAAAAACTTGGTGTTAATCTTGATGATTTGCTGGTTTCGCAACCTGACAATGGAGAACAAGCGCTTAACATCTGTGAAATGCT
>CALVUB010000089.1 GCA_944363385.1 uncultured Clostridia bacterium | reverse complement strand
ATCTATACGATAATAAAAGTGTGTATTGAAATAAAAAAGAATATAAATTGACTATGTTGTTAGAGAAATTTAAAAAAACATAAAAGATACTTTAATATAATTTGGCTGTTAAACGTGTGCTTGTCTTGATACAAGTGCTTCGCTTCGCTCCAGCAGACAAGCACACGCAAATAATCTAATTGTGTTGCAAAAAGAGCGGTTGCTGGCAGGGCGTAACGCAATCCGCTCTTTTGCTTTTTTGTTTTCTTCTCTCTATTTTCTAGTGTAAGCGAATATTCTTTGTTGTCAAGGTTAAAGTGCATGTCAAAAGATTTGTAGATGTTGTGTTTCTCACGACAACCTATGACAACGACAGAAGTATTCGTTTTTTTGCAATTAAGAGAGTTAGGTGTAAAAAGAGAAACATAGACGATTTTTTTGTCTATGTTTCTCTTTAATATTCTGCTAGTTTCAAAAGTAAGTGACTAAAAAGCCTATTTTTTATTATTTGGCAGAAAATTTATTTTAATTCTTGACAAAGTTGTGATAAAATATACACATGAAGGTTTTTGAAATTATCAAACAAAGCGATGACTTTAAATATTTTGCAAATGCAAAAGATGTGCCACATTCAATTTTGCTTTCTTCAAAAGATGAACAATACGCTTTTGACATGGCAAAACTTTTAGCTATCCAAATATTAGATGGTAAGGTGGAAGAAGATAGCGAGATTTTCAAAAAGGTGATGGCTTTTTCTCATCCTGATGTAAGATATTATCCTTCCAAAAATCAATTGCTTGTTGCTGACAGCGAGGAAATCGTAAGCGAAAGTTTTGTCAAGCCGGTTTTTTCAAAGAGTAAAATTTTTATTATAAAAAATATTGACAACTCTATGGAAAGCGCACAAAACAAGCTTTTAAAGACACTTGAAGAGCCTTCTAAAGATGTTTATCTAATTTTGACAAGTCAAAATCCAGCATTAGTGCTTCCAACTATAAAGTCAAGATGCGTCAAAAGAGATTTAGCAAAATTAAACGACCAGCAAATTGAGCATGTTTTAAATAGAGATAATCCTCTTGCTGTTAAACTTGCAGACGGTGGACTAGGCAAAGCAATTATACTAAGCCAAAAGCCTGACCTTGATGAAATTTTTGCTCTTGCTTTTGACATTATGACCAAAATGAACTCTAGCAAACAAATTTTAACATATTCTAAAAGATTGCAAAAATTTACAAAAGACTTTCAGCTTATTGTGGAGTGCATGGAGTTTATTTTGGAAGATTTATTAAAATTAAAAGTGAGCAAAAAGATTCGATTTGAAATGTTTGAAGAAGAACTTAAAAAAGCAAGCGAAAGTTATTCAATCAAAGCGCTTATAAAAATCAATGAAAAAATTAATAAACAGCAAAAAGAGGTTTTTTATAATGTAAATCAACTTATTGCTATGGAAAACTTGCTGTTAAATATTTTGGAGGTTAAATATATATGCAAATAGAAGTGGTTAGTGCAAGATTTTATAAAGGTTTTCAAGACTACTATTTTTCACCAAATGGGCTTGAACTTAAAAATGGCGACAGGGTGATTGTTGATACAGAAAAGGGTAAAGACCTTGTTACAATTGTGGGTGATAAAAAAATGATCGATGCCTCTTCGCTTATAGAGCCTCTCAAAAATGTGGTAAAAAAAGCTAGCGATGACGAGGTAAAACAGGCCGAAGAAAATATGGCAAAAGCTTCATCACTTTTATCTGAGATTAGAGAAATTGTTAAAAAAGAAAATCTTGAAATGAAAGTGGTTTCAGTTGAAAGCAATTATAACTTTTCAAAGCTGGTGATAAATTTCACTTCAGAGGATAGGGTTGATTTTCGAGACTTGGTGAAAAAACTTGCAGAAAAATATAAAACACGAATTGAGCTTAGACAAATTGGAGCTCGAGACGCAACAAGGCTTATGCCTTGCCTTGGGGTGTGCGGAAAACAAACTTGTTGCAGTCAAGGAGTAAAATTCAACGAGCATGTCAGCATAAAAATGGCAAAAAATCAATCTTTAAGCTTAAATCCAAACAGCATAAGTGGGCTTTGTGGAAAATTACTTTGTTGTCTCGCTTTTGAGAATCAGTATTACGGCGAAATGCTTAAACTTATGCCAAAGATAGGCAGTGTAGTTACCACTCCAGATGGTACTGGCAAAGTGGTTTATCTTGATCTTATAAAGAAAAAAGTGTCTGTAAAATTTCAGACAGAGCAGTCTGCTGAAATCAAGATATATGATCATGACAAACTCAAATTTAAAAAAGAGGATTGACAAAGTGGAGAGAGAAGAGGACCTTCAATGTAGAGGGCTAAAAATTATTCAAGACAACAATCTTTATACCTTTACTTCAGATTCGGTGGTGCTTGCAAACTTTGTAAAAATAAAAAAAGGTGAAGATGCCGTTGAAATTGGAACAGGGTCGGGGGTAATATCCATTTTGTTATCTGCAAAAATGCCTATAAGAAAAATTTATGCGTTTGAACTGCAAAAAGAAATGGCTTCTCTTGCAAAAAGAAATGTTGCACTTAATTTTCTTGAGGACAAGATTGAAATAATAAATGAGGATATTGCAAACTTTAAAAAATATATCCAAAAAGCAAGCCTTTCAGTAGTCTTTTCAAATCCGCCATATATGAACAGCTCCAACGAAAATGCTAGCAGGGTTAAAGCAATTGCAAGACATGACAAATTTTTGACTTGTGAAAAATTATGCTCCCATGCCAGCGCTCTTTTAAAAGAAAAAGGCAGATTTTATTTATGTTATCCACCAGAAAGGCTATGCGAGCTTTTTGTTCAATTAAATAAATATAACTTACAGCCTAAACGTATCTTTTTTACAGAAAACAATAAAAAACAAATAAAATTATGCTTTATTGAAGCGGTCAAAGGCGGTTCATATGGGCTTAAAATTTTACCCACTCTTACGGTAAACGATACTGACGGCAAATATTTAGAGAGTCTTCACACCAAATATTTTTAATGTTTTTATGAAGCTTCTTAATTTTTTCAACTTTTTTTGTAAAATTATGTAAAAATCTTTAAAAAGTGTTTTGAAATAAATCTTCTTTGTGATAAAATATTACTTGTCACAGGAGATAAAACATGGATGAAGAAGAATTTGAAAGATATAAATATTTGACTACAGTTTTAATGCATATG
>CALVUB010000088.1 GCA_944363385.1 uncultured Clostridia bacterium | reverse complement strand
GTTCGGCTTCCGATAATATAAACTAAAAGGTTTTAACAAAAAAAATAAAAACTTTTGTGCAAAGAAAAGCTTTTTGAAAAATTTTAAAAATAAATACAGCGATTATTTTGAAAGGATTTTGCTGACAATAAAGCGATTGCAAGATTTTTAAAAATTTGTGTTCTAGAAAATAAAAAAAACACAGCATTTCTGCTGTGTTAATTTCAATTAGAACTCTTCTTTTAAAATTTGGAAGTAAGCTTTTGGATGGTCGCAAACTGGGCAAACCTCTGGTGGTTCTTTTCCAACATACACATGACCGCAATTTCTGCAAATCCACACTTTTTCTTTTGTCTTTTTAAACACTGTTACATTTTTAACATTGCCGAGAAGTTCACTATAACGTTCTTCATGTCTTTTTTCGATTGCAGCCACGCCATCGAACTTGTCTGCTATTTCATCAAACCCTTCTTCTCTTGCTTCTTTAGCCATGCGTTTATACATTTCAGTCCACTCACCATTTTCTCCTTTAACTGCATCAGCCAAATTTTCTAAAGTTTTAGGAACTGCTCCACCATGCAATTCTTTAAACCACATTTTTGCGTGTTCTTTCTCGTTGTTTGCTGTTTCTTCAAATATTGCAGCAATTTGTTCATAACCTTCTTTTTTTGCTTGAGAAGCATAATATGTATATTTATTTCTTGCCTGGCTTTCTCCAGCAAACGCTTCCATTAAGTTTTTTTCTGTTTTAGTTCCTTTAAGACTTTTCATATAATACCTCCGCCTGTTCCATTATATCATGTTTTATGTTAAAAGCAAAACAATTTTAAAACTTTTCTTTGATAAGGAATAGTAATGTTGAAATGCTTTTAAATTTTATTTAAACTAAGCAAAATGTTTACTGCACCATCAATAAAAACCGTAATGCAGTTGCGTATGTTTTGAATTTAACACAATAAATTGTTTCACGTGAAACATTAAACCAAAACAAACTATATAGCTTTAATTTGTTAAAGGCTTGTTAAACCGCAATGTTTACACGTGTGTTTTACAAAAAATAATCTGAAATTTTTCTCTCATAAAATTTTAATTTCAGAGCCGCTTTTTTCTTTATGTTTGTTTGCTTTATACTTTCATATTTTCCAACTTGGCACTTTTTTCGTCTTTAGCATAAACGGGTTTAATTTTGTTCTTAGATATTTAAAATGTTTCACGTGAAACATTTTGTTTTAAATTAAATATTAAATGTGAGGTGTTAAATTTGAAAGATTGAAGATGATATAAAGTTTAGATAATGCCTTATTTGTCGTTTTTAACAAAAAAAGCAAGCAGTGCTTGCAATTTTTATTGATTTGGATGTCTTTTGTTGTAATTTCGTAGATCTCCAAGCGTGATTTCCTTCTTTTTCAGTAGCTCCATTAAATCTGACAATCGATCTAAATCATCCCTTGAATAATAGTCTATGTAAATTCGACCTTTGTTATCGTTGCCAATTGCAGAAACTTTGGTAGAAAAGATGCGTTGCATATCTGAAATCAGTTCTTTGAGTTCTAGTGATTGCTCGGAAACCTTTGTTGCTTTTGGTTTTGAAGGATTAAGATAGTTTTTAACAGCTTTTTCAAGATCTCGCACAGACATTTTTCCGTCGCAGGCCTGTTTTGCAAGTTTAATTTGAGTTGTCGTATCAGAAATTGACGCTAAAGTTCTTGCGTGCCCGCTTGACAATCTTCCGTCTTCAACCATTTTTATTACATCTGGATATAGAGACAAAAGCCTTAAAGTGTTTGCGATGTTTGATCTGCTTTTTCCGATCCTATCAGCAACAACTTCTTGAGTTAAATTATATTCTTCCATAAGCTGTTTTATCGCACGAGCAGCTTCTATTGGGTTTAAATCTTCTCTTTGAAGGTTTTCAATAATTGAAATTTCTTTAATTTGCTTATCAGTGTAATTTTTGATCACTACGGGAACTTTGTCAAGACCGGCAATTTTTGAAGCTCTCCATCTTCTTTCTCCGGCGATGATCATATAATTTCCGTTGTCAAGCTTGTTGACAACTAAAGGTTGAATCACTCCGTGCACTTTGATGGAGTCAGCTAGTTCTTGAAGTGCACTTTCGTCAAAATGCTTTCTTGGCTGATTTGGATTTGGTGTAATTTTTGATATTTCCAGTTCATTCACATTTCCAGCATCTGCATTGATTTTTTTCTTTGTCGCAATATCTTCAACTTGCTCGTTTTCATAAAAAGCAAATAAAGACTCGAGACCGCGACCTAAACCTTTTTTCTTATCCATTGTTGCTATCTCCTCTTAATTTGATTTTTGTATCTTTTGAAATAGTGTTGTATTTAACCTTATTTCTATCTAAAAATTCTTCAGCCAACGATAAATACGCCTCTGCGCCTTTTGAATTTGGCTCATAAATCATTATCGGCTCACCATGGCTTGGAGCTTCCGCAAGACGAATATTTCTTGGAATGTAGGTAAAGAAAACTTTTTTACCAAAAAATTTTATAATTTCATCACTGACCTGGCTTGTTAGATTTGAGCGTTTATCTTTCATTGTCATTACAACGCCTTCGATGTCAATAGAAGGATTGAGATGATATTTGATAAGCCGTATGGTGTTCATAAGCTGTGTAATCCCCATAAGCGGATAAAACTCACACTGCATTGGAATAATGACAGAGTCGCAAGCTGTCAACGCGTTTACTGTGATAAGTCCTAAAGAAGGTGGGCAGTCAATCATTATGAAATCATAACTATCACGCAGTGGATCAAGGATTTGTTTGATAATTTTTTCTCTTTGTGGCATTTGAACCATTTCAATTTCTGCGCCAGCCAAGTCAACAGTTGAAGGTAAAACATCCAAATTTTCAAGCAAAGTATGTTGGACGACTTCATCGGCTGAGCAATCGCCAGAAATTAAATCGTAAACCGTTTTCATTTCGCTGTCTTTGTCAATCCCAAGACCGCTTGTCGCATTGCCTTGCGGGTCAAGGTCAACAACAAGACATTTTTTGCCCATGGCACAAATATAGGCAGACAAATTGATGCAAGTCGTGGTTTTTCCAACGCCACCTTTCTGATTTGCAAAAGCAATTATTTTTCCCATAATCTTTCCCTTTTGTTTTTTATAACCATATAATAACACAAAATAAAAAAAAATTAAAGAAAAATCACAGTTTTATTCAATTTTAAGCAGAAAAAATAAAATAATATAAATTTTTTTTATTAAAAAT
>CALVUB010000087.1 GCA_944363385.1 uncultured Clostridia bacterium | reverse complement strand
TTTGCTGGCAAAAACCCTAAAATTGACTTTCCGCTTGAACCAAATGGCACACCTTTTCAAAAGATGGTGTGGCAATGTTTGTTAGACATAAATTATGGCGAGGTGTCAACCTATGGCATGGTTGCCAAAAAGGTCGCCCAAAAACTAGGAAAACAAAATATGTCAGCAAGGGCAGTTGGACATGCGATTGGACAAAATCCGATTGCAATTATAATCCCTTGTCATAGAGTGGTTGGCGCAAATGGTGCGCTTACTGGTTACGCATGGGGGGTGGAACGAAAAATCAAGCTTTTACAACTTGAAAAATTAAACTGATTTATCAAGTTTTGGCGAGGTGTAGCGCAGGGGGAGCGCGTGCGGTTCGGGACCGTAAGGCCGTGGGTTCAAATCCCACCACCTCGACCAAATTATCTTTAAAAAACCTAAAATTATCAAAAATGCTTTTATATATCTTTTTGAAAAAATCAAGTTAAGGTTAATTTTGCTTAAAAAAGTTTAATTGCAAAAAATGATTGACAAAAAGGTGAACGATGTGTTATATTAAAAGAGCATTCGATAAGGGGAGATACTCAAGAGGTCGAAGAGGCGGCCCTGCTAAGGCTGTAGGTCGGGAAACCGGCGCGAGGGTTCGAATCCCTCTCTTCCCGCCAGATTTTTGGGAGGACAAATGTTTAAAGGATTAAGAGATGAAATTGTTTCATTAAACGCCGATGTTAAAAATGTTGCAAATTGCGAGAGGGCAAAAAAGTTAAGAAAAAAACTTTTGGCTATCGGTTTGCCTCTGGCAATAATCGGTTTGATAGGGCTTATCGCCAGTGTGGTTATGTTTGCGACAACTCCAATCAATAATGGCATTGCTGACATCATTGTTCCTATCGTTTTATTTGTCTCTATGGCAATTATTTCAAGTGTTGGTGCAACACTTTCTTCATATGGGTTTAAGATTATCGTTACAGGTTATGCCACAGAGCTTGTTGATTCAGTTGTGGGCGACAATTGCCCAAATTGTGGCGACAAAATTTCTAGCGAAGAACTTTTTTGCAGTAAATGTGGAAAACCTGTAAGAAAAGAGTGTAAAAAATGTCAACATATCAACAATATCAAAAATGATTATTGTGAAAAATGCGGAGAAAAATTAGATTAAAAAGGCGAAAGATTAAAATTTCGCATTTTTTTTAATGCAGTTTTGAAGTTTATTAAGGAGAAGTGGGTATGCTGGTTAAAATTTGCGCCAATCGTTCGGTGGAAGATGCCAAGATGACTATTGATGCTGGAGCTGATTTTTTAGGTATTTTGGCAGGACAGAAACATCAAAGTGTGGACTTTGTTAGCAAAGCTAAAGCGAGAGAAATTGTGAGTTATGCAAAAGGCAAGATTAACACCGTTTTGGTCACCCATATAACAAATGGCGATGAAATTGTTGAATTGACAAAGTTTATCGGCAATGATTGTATACAACTTCATTCTGACATAGCAGAAGACGAGGTTGAAAAAATTGTCAAGGCCTTGCCTAAAATCAAGCTTATTCGACTTATTCATATCTCGCAAAATGGTGAAATTTGCAGTGATTACAAATGTTTTAAATATGCCGATTTTTATCTTCTTGACAGTTTCAACCAAAAGACAGACCAAGTTGGCGGAACAGGACTAGTTCATGATTGGGAAACAGACAAAAAACTTATTGAAAAACTAGATAAGCCGACTTTTATTGCAGGCGGGCTGAATCCTCAAAATGTTGCCCAAGCAATAAAAACGGCAAATCCTGCAGGGGTGGATGTCAATTCGGGCTGTAAAAGAAATTGTAAAAAAGATGCCCTGCTAGTCAAAGAATTTGTTTTTAATGCCAAAAAGAAAAATTAAATAAAAACATTTCAATTGGCCGAGGGATTAATTCCACGGCTTTTTTGAAGTGTTGGTTGAATACAAAATTTTTTAGTTTTCAAAAGTTATTTTCATTTTGTAGAGAGCTTGGTCATGCTGTTTGTCATATCTTAAAAGCGAGCGCTGGAAAGCAAGCAAATCAACAGCCTCCCAAACAAATACCCATGCAATTATGTCAAAAACTTCAACCACAATCCATGGCGCTGAGAAAAAATTTGTGATAAAAAGCACTGTTAAACTTAAAAAAGACAGTGCAATCATTGCCCAAAAGAGAAGAGCGTTGTTTTTAAGTTTGCGCTCGTCTTCAAGAAGGGAGTTGAAATAAAAATTTTTGATGGCAAGTAAAAAGCTTTCTTTTTCTTTGTCGGTCAGGTTGTTGCATCTTAAGTTAAGATGCAATTTTTCTTTCTTTGAAAAAGATTTGGCAGTGTTATCCAAAACATTTGCAAATTCAACATTTATGGTGTCTTTATTGTCAAGCGAAAATGGAGCAAGCACTTCAGACTTGTCTTTGATTGCAATTTCAAACAAAGCGTTTCCTTGCTCATCTCTTTTTATGTCCTTCTTTATTTTCGGTCTTTTTTTTGCAAATTTGATAAAATTAAACATTTTTACCTCATTTTTCAAGCTTTTTAAGCCTTTTTTCTTTAAATTGCTCAGGTTTGTTTTTTACAAACCAATCAACTGTATCAAAAAGCGTTTGCTCGGTAGGTCGTGGGTTATAGCCAAATTCGTCAGTAGCTTTTTGGTGACTAAAGTTTGCATTGCAGTTTATTGTGTAAAGTGATTCGTTTGATAAAACGGGCTTCTTTCCTCGAACTTTATAATAAAGGTTGGCAATGGGTGCAACAAGTTTTAAAAACCAAAGAGCAATCTTTACAGGCAAGCGCTTTCGACCTGTTTTTTTATTTAAAATCGCCATCATTTCTTTTACCGTGATATAGTTTCCTGACAAAATATATCCTTCGCCAGCTCTTCCTTTTTCGCTTGCTCCAATAAGTCCATCTGCAATGTCTCGCACATCAACAAAGTTGTATCCACCTTTGACATAGGCGTTTAATTTTCCATTAACATAGTCAAGCACAACTTGACCAGTTTCTGACAAGCGAAAATCGTAAGGCCCAACAACAGCGCTTGGATAAACAATTGACGCGTCAAGCAGTCCAGCCTTACTTTTTTCAGTTATATATTTGCTTGCAAGCGCTTTTGTTTTTGCATAGTTCCCAACAAGGTTATTGTGTTCAAAAGAGGTAGGCTCGGTTAAAACATGCCCGCTGTTTGGGTCGATTATGTGAACAGTGCTGGTGTAGACAAGTTTTTTTGCTTTGTTTTCAATGCAAGCGTCTGTCACATTGACAGTGCCGTCGTAATTGACCTTTT
>CALVUB010000086.1 GCA_944363385.1 uncultured Clostridia bacterium | reverse complement strand
TTGTTTCAGCTGTCGGAGCAGTTTCTGGCGAAATACCATACACTTGTTTTGCTACAAAATCAAGCTATCTTGAAAACAATAGCGAGCAGGCAGAAAAGTTTTTGAAAGCTGTGAAAAATGGATACAAATATATCGTTGAAAATGAATCTGCTGTGGTTGCCAAAGCGCTTACTGCAAGCTTTGCTGGCATGAGTGAGGCTGAACTTCAAATAGCAATTGAGCAATACATTTCAATTGATGCTTGGAGCCATGACATGATTTTAAGCGAAGAATCTTTCAATAAGCTTCTCGATATCATAAATTCCACTCAAGGCACTTCTTATCAGCCAGACTATTCAGCTTTAATTGACAACTCAATTGCAGAAAAACTTGCAATATAACTAACCGCATCTTTAATACAACAAAAAAAGCCTAAAGCCAGAATATGGTTTTAGGCATTTTTTATAAACATTTCAGTTTACATGTAATAATCTTTATAATCGGTCTTTTTTTCTTTTTCATGCTTTTGGATGTTTGCCTTTGCCTGTCCCCGTCTTTTAAAGTAAATGATAAGGAAAATTTCAACTCCAAGCACAACAGCCACGCAAGGCAAAGTTATCCAAAGCCATAAAAGTTCATTTCCATCGCCACCATTTTCTACAATCGTTGGAATTGACAAAATTATCGACTGACCTTGTGTGTTTTGATAAATTTTTTCTACATTGATTGATAAAGTGTAAGTGGTAAGCCCATCAGCATTGACTGCAGTGTTTTTGATAACATCTTCTTCCAACATGCTTTCGTTGTAAAGAGAACTTACAAAAGCAACAATACCTTCACGGTCCAAATCATACCCTTCATTCATGGTTACAACCACGCTGAGATTGGTCAGTGTGCTAGACACAGTGATGGGTTTATCTTGATAAAGCGACCCTGAAACGGTTATAGAATTCACTCTGTCACTGTTTAAGTTTGAAAAATCGATTGCAATTCCATTTTCATCTGAAAAGACTGCAATAAGCTTAAATTCTCTATCAAACGGAGCAACACCGAAATTGATTGGAAGGCTTTGCATGCTCTGTGAAACGATGTCGCTTGCACCCTGCCAAGTTGTTTCAGGAGTTTCATTCCAATCGCCGTTTTCGTTTTGATAATAAAGCTCCCAATGCGAGAATGTGTAGTAACTTTGCGCAACCGCACTTATTGTTGCTTGCGCACTGGTTATCGTATAAGACTGAATAATTGATTCTATAGGATTTTTGTCTGAAAAAGTTACTCCGCCTGGCAAAGTGTCGCCGTCACGAGCCACGCCATATTCTGCCTGGTATGATTTTGCTTGAAAAGTAAAGGAATAAGAACCACTTGTGTAGCCATTTGCTTTAAAAGCTATTGTGAAAGAATTTGTGGCTTCATTTGCCGTAACGACATAGTCACCTTCACTAATTTTTGATATTCCACTTACGCTTATGCCTGTCAAGTTGTAAAACTGAACCACATTGGTGATTGTAGTTCCACCTTTTTTTTGTGTATTAAGAACTATAGTTATAGTCAAATCGCTGTTGTAAGCAACATTGCTGATTGAAGTCTCTTTACTGTCAGAAGAAAAGCTTGCATAAGAGATGGCAGGGTCTAGGTTGCTGTTTATTGAGAAAGAAAAAGTTTGAAATTGTTGTAAAACAATATTCCCATTGCTTGTGCCAAACACAGTTTTGAAATTGAAACCTGCCTTTATTGGATTAAAATTGTTTTTGTTTGAAATAAACGAAGAAGATAAGGATTTCTCTGGCTCTGCCCTCAAATAATTTGAAATAAACATATCGCCATTTACCCCAACTGCATTTAAAGGTGGCGTATCTTCTGACAAACTCCAATAGCAGTAGTCTAATGCTAATGTTGAAATTGGACTATTATCAGAATTATGTCCAATTATTGCGCCTATTGCTGTGGCTGATGAAGAAATTTCGGAAGAAATTTTGCATGAAGCAATATTATCTTTTATTAAGCTTGCATCACCTTGCGCAAACCCAATAAGTCCACCAACAGCCACTTGCTCAATTTCAGAACCCTGCACCGCTTGAACTGCTATATCTCCAAAGAAAAGAGTTCTCTCAATCACACTTGATGAAAGTACACCCACAGCCCCACCAATGTTGTATTGATAATTTGCAGGTAAGGTGATACTCATCTTTCCTCGCAAAACAATATCGCAAATTGAAGAGCTGTAAAGCCAGCCTGCAATCAGACCTATATTTGCCGAAGTGGAAGGCAAATTGTATACAATAGCATTTTTACTGCTTGCATTGGCAATTTGGTCGACTTCGCCTTCCATCTCAACTCCCTCCACATCAATTTCGCAATTTGAAATTGTCACTGTGTCGGCTTTCCCAAATAAAACTCCAACAAACATCACTCCTGAGGTGTCTTTTGAAAAGTTATAACTAACCCAGCCTGTAATTTTTAAATTTTGAATAGTTGCATTTTGTGCAATCCCAATAAGTCCAAAATTGTTGCCACCATTTTCATTTGAGAAAGATAAATTTGAGATGGTGTGTCCGTTACCATTTAATGTGCCTTTAAAAACTTGAGAATTATCACTTGAAGTTGAGGCATTTAGAGTTATTCCAGCAAAATCGAGGTTTCCTGAAAGAGTTATGGTTGAATAATTCCAAGGTTTGCTAAAAACTTCTTGCGCATTGCCTTGAGTGACTGTTACCTCTTGAAGAGCCTCCTCTTGCGCTCCTACCTCCTTAAAACAAAGGGATCCAAAAACAAGTCCACCAACACAAAGTTCAAAGCAAAGAAAAATTGATAAAGATTTAAAAAATTTCATTTTTCACCTTTTCTATAGATAATCTTATCATACAAATATTATTTTTCCAAATAAATATCGAAATATTTTGCTTTTTGCTGAATTTTTTTGAATTTTAATGTTTTTTATTCAATTTTTTTATAAGCCTTTCCTTATCTTTCTGCACCTCTGTCTTTTTTGTCGTGAAAGCCTTGTCCTGATTTAAGCTGACAAGATAATATCTCATTTCGTCAAGACAGTGATCATCTTTTTTAATAGGAAGGTCATCATCACCCCACCAATATGATTTGATTTCTCTTATAAGATTTACACAATTTTTGAAAATAAATATATGACTTTTTCCGTTTGCATCACAAAGATAACGCTTTACAATATTAATTCCAGTAAACATATCTTTGTTCACGCGCGGATTGGTCAAAATGCCATTTTCATAGAAAAGCTCCACCACATTTTTTTTGCTAGCAAGTGTTTTTTGAGTTGCCGCGCTGTCAATAAGCGCTTCTAAACAGCCATTTCTATTACTCT
>CALVUB010000085.1 GCA_944363385.1 uncultured Clostridia bacterium | reverse complement strand
AAAATCCTGTTATACCTCAAGACCAGCCGCAAGAAAAACAAGAAGAGGAAAAACAGTACAACGAAAGTTTGACTGAGAGGGTGGAAGAAGAACCTGCAAAGCCAAAGAAAAAAGCAAAATCAAAACAAATGAAAATTGACGACATCACAAACTAGACTAAAAGGAATGTAAATGGAAATTTTTTGGCACTCTTTGTTGCATGCGCTAAAAGATACTGCAATAGTTATACCAGTTCTTTATCTTGCATATCTTTTAGTAAGCTATTTCTCGCACAACGACAATCAAAGATATTCAAAAATTTTGCACCACACAAATAAGGCAGGTCCTGTTGTTGGTGCTTTTTTAGGTTGCATTCCTCAGTGTGGGTTCTCTTCAGTTATGAGCGACTTATATTCAAAGCGTATTGTAACCATTGGCACGCTTTTTGCTGTCTTTATTGCCACAAGCGATGAAGCTATTCCGCTTATGATTGCAAGTCCAGAGTTTATTCCAGACATGCTTTGGCTTATTCTTATAAAATTTGTTTATGCCATCATAATTGGGTATTTGGTGGACGGCATGATTAAACTTTTTTCAAGAAAGAAGCTTAAACTCAACGAATATCACGATAAATTTGACAAGCAAATTGAAAAGGAAAAAGATGAAATCGTAGAGAAAATGGAGACTGCACCTTCTGATGCCGAACATTGCGAGTGCGACCATTGTGATTGTGGTGCTGAGGAGAAGGAAGTTCACGAGGCGGTTGAAGGACAGGTAGTTGATGGGCATTGCAAAACTCACAAAGGCAAAAAACATAAACATAACCACGCACATTCTCATTGCTGTGCCACAAATATCTTTCTTGATGCACTTAAACATACCGCTATAATTGTTGCCTATGTTTTTGTTGCAACGCTTATCATAAATTTGATAGAAGGTTATGCTGGTGGGCTTGAACCTTTGTCTGTGCTGTTTACAAATAATGTCTATCTGCAAGTTTTAATTGCTTGCGTGGTTGGGCTTATTCCAAATTGCGTGGCATCAGTTTTTTTAGTCGAACTTTTTATGAGTGGCGTGCTTTTCTTTCCAGCGCTTGTTGGAGGACTTTGCGCGGGTGCAGGTGTTGGGCTTATTGTGCTTTTCACAACAAACTATAAAAAACCTTGGCATAACATCTTGATAACGGTTTCTCTATATGTGTTTGCAGTTGCTGGCGGAATGCTTACAAGTTTATTTTTTTGATTTTCGACTCAAAAAAGTAAGAAACTTGCCGAATTTTAGTGAAATTTAGATTTTTTTACAAAAACACTTGACTAATTTACAAAAATAACTTATCATTGCAGTTATAGGAGAAAAAAATGATTGCAAATTTAAATCAAAACAAAAGAATAGAACTTGAAGTAAAAAAACTTGGCATTTTTGAACTTCGAGGACTTGCAAGAGAGGTGGGAGTGCCATCTCCAACCACTAAAAAACGAGATGAGCTTATCAATGGGATTTTAGACAGAATTTATCGAGGCGGACTTGAAGAGGTGGTTGTTCAAAAGAAAGGAAGGCCTTATAAAAAGCTTGCTGGCGTGGATAATATCCTTAGCAATATGACAATTCAAGAAAATTTTGTAGGGCAGACAAAACCTCTTTCTTTTGAGGAAATTTTGGCTTTTGCTCAAGTTATGCCAGTTATGGGCAAAACCACAAATGAAGAGGGCTGTTTTAGTGGTATCGCACGAAAAAGCGCCAACAATGATTTCTATATGTTTTATGATGTCTCTACAGACGATGCAATCTTTTTGCCAATAGAACTTGCTTTTGCCAGCCTTATTCAAAATGGTGACGAAATTGAATGTGTGGCAAAAAAGGTTAATTCAAATCAATATTTTGCAACTAAAGTTACAAAGATTAATGGCATTGAGCCATCAATTTATTCTAATAAAAAAGTAGCGTTAGGCGAGGCAATCATTTCAAATCAAACAATCGACCTTGACAACAAAAAAATCTTTGTTGGCAGAAGAAATCTTGCTTTTGTTGAAGAAGATTTTTATGAAAACCCGCTTTTTGAAAAACTTGAAAAACAAGCACAAAAAAATGGTTGCAAAATTGTCTATCTTTCACTTAATTCGTCAATAGAAGACGATATTAAACTTAAACATGCATCTGGTTACGTTTTTTCTAGCAGATTTGACGATGCTTGCACAAAAAGTTTAAACAAAGCACTTGACTGCATAAATCTGTGCGACAATTTGCTAGAACGCGGTCAAAAAGTGATGCTTATTGTGCCTGATATAATGAATGTTATTCGCGTTCTAGATCACTGCTTTGTCGATGAAAACAAAATGTATGGACATTCTTCTCAAAGTATTATTGTGGCTCAAAAAATTTTGTCACTCGGCAAGGCGTTTAGTAGCGGAATAAGCTTGACTGTTTTCTTGGGTTGCTCAAACCTTGATAAAGCAGATGAATATGTTGAAGGCTCACTTGTTAAGATTTGCAAACTTTTGTGAAAATTGTTGAAATTTGTTTGTTATTTTAAATTTTTTTGGTATACTAAGTGTGAGAGAAGGCAAAATTTGACTTGCAGTCAAATTTTTGCAAGGCTAAAAGCCTTGTTTTCAGCGCCCACCCGCCACCAACTGACGGCGGACGGGCGCTGAAAACGCCTTCTCTCACCGAAAAACCAAAAACAGGAGGAAGAGATATGAAAATCAAAACCAAAAGCTATTTCTCTCAAGCTTTAATGGCTCTGCTGTCTCTTCTTTTTTTGATAACTTCAGTCAATTTATTGCAAAATTTCGGGAGGGGGACGACCGACCTTTCTGAAAATTCAATAGCCCAGGCTCCCACCAACACAACCTACTGGATTGACGAAACAACCCAAACTGCCCTCGGCGTTGATTTTGATAGATATACCTTAAGAAGAGACACCTCAGCCAGCACTACTACATACCTTATCCAGTCAGAAAAAGATCTAGCATTTCTTTCATGGACGATATATAATAACAAAGCTTATAACAATCATGTATCTTCTTCTAGTCAATTTTTTTACTCAGGCATAACTTTCAAGCAAACAAAAGATTTAAATTTATCAGCCTACTATTGGCAACCAATAGGCCGTTCTTCCTCACGATGTTTCTCAGGTAATTATGATGGAGATGGCCACACAGTTTCAGGTGTTTACACACCATATGGACGAGGTAGCAGTTTTTCTGATAAAGGTCTATTTGGGGTTGTGCAGGGTCAAAGTTCAACCAATAAAGCAACAATACAAAATATTGGTGTGATTGCCTCTTTTATTCAAGGCGAAGATAATATTGGCGGAGTTGTGGGGATAGCTACCTATTCAACCATAATAACCAACTGCTATAACACTGGTACTGTTAGTGGTAGTAATCAAGTTGGTGGAGTTGCGGGGGACGCTTCTAATTCAACCATTAC
>CALVUB010000084.1 GCA_944363385.1 uncultured Clostridia bacterium | reverse complement strand
GCTTTTTTTTCTTCTTTTTCTTTCTTTTTTTTCTCTTTTTCTTCAGATTCAGCTTTTGCTTCAGATTTTTCCTCTAATTCTTTTTCTTCTTCAACAAATTTTTTGTGCTTTTGATATTTCGCAAGAGCATCTTCGCTGATTGAAACAACAACTTTAGCCTTCTTAAAGATTCCTCCTTCACTTAAGATTTTAATATCAACATCTTCTCTTGAAACTTTAAGCTCTAAAAGTGCATTTTCAACCGCTTTTTCAATTGTTTTTCCCGTTCCTTCAACGCTTGTTATCATTTTATCCCTCCTTAAAATTTTCGTGTGTAATCAATTTCTGTTTTTTCTTCTTCTTTTTTCTTCTTTCTGTTGTCAATTGCTCTTAAAACAACATTTTGAACTGGAAGCGTCACAGCTGCCATAACTTGGCTTGTTAACATATAAATAGCAAAAACACTGTTATAGAAAAGTGCAAACACACCAAATATTATTGGCATAATAATGGCAAGCCATTTGCTTTGATTTGAAGTTTTTTCTCTTTTCTTGCGTCCTAGTTTGGTAGACAATAACGTAGTCAAAACACTTGCTAAAATACAAAGAATTGGCAATATAAAGTATCCATTTGCTCTACTTTGTAATTCTTGTAGTTTTGGCATAAAAGCATTATAAATGGTCTCTTCTCCTTCCTCGACATTGTTTGCTCCAATCTGTGAAACATAACCATTATAATTTACAATAGACTGATTAAAAGGTGAGTCTGAAATCCAAATATTGTCTATCCAAAGAAAAGACTCTTTGTTTGACTGATATCTTTCAATTATAAAGTTTGAGGATGCGTCAGTAACTGCTTCTGTGAGTGTATACTTTATACTTTCTTCACTTCCTTCAACAACTGTTTCTTTCAAAACAATTCCGTCAAATTTAGTGATAATTGAATTTAAATATTCGTTTGTTGTCTCTGTTACAACAGTTTGTTCTTGACCATCTACCTCTTCTTTTTCAGTTGTAGAAAAATCGGTTTTATATTCATTTCTTGCAAGCTCAGTCTCATTTTCTCCTTCAAGCTGAAGCAAAACGATTTCCATATGCTCTGGATTTGTTTCATTGGCTTCAATTCGAAAAACAAGGCTTTCAGGATTATTGAAAATTTCTGCTTTTGAAGTGTCATCTCCAATATATTTGTTTGTCACTTCAAGCACATTTGCATAGCTATACTTCAAATAATCATAACTTTCGCTGATTTTGTAAGCACCCATTGTATTTAAACCTGAAAACAATGTGAAGAAAATTGTAAGGTTGAGCGCCATAAACAGCATCATCAAGAAACAACCACCCATAGACTTTGAGTTATATTTCTTGTAGACCTCATTCTGTTTTTGTTTTAACAAATTTGGGTCTTTTGCATATTTTTTGTTTATCACATCAAGCTCTGGTTGCATTTTTGCTTGCGTTTGTGACATTTTTTGTTGACTTCTTCTGTTGAAAGTGTCGATAGGTGTCCAAATAAGTTTGATAACAACTGTCAAAAATATGATTGCAAGCACATAGTTGTTTGTAACATTTTCAAATGCTCTGATAATCGTTATCCAAAAACCCGATGGCTCTGCTACAGACAATAATAAACTTAAAACAGCCATTTTTGTTCTCCTTTAATATTTATAGGAACAGGGTCATAACCACAACTTTTATTCCACGGCACACACCTAAAAATTCTTTTAACGCCAAGATAGCCACCTTTGAAAAATCCAAAAGTGTCAACGCACCCTAAAAAATAGTTTGAACAAGTTGGCGTAAAACGGCACTGGTGTGGCAGAAGAGGGGATATACAATATTTATAAACATAAACTGGAGCTTTCAACAGGATATTAAAGGGATTTTTCAATCTTTTCTTCTTTATAAAACTTTTGGAAAAGATTTTTGACTTGACTTTCAATTTGTTTAAAATCAAGCTCGCTCGCTCCATCTCTGGCAAACAAAACAAAATTAAATTTGTTTACAGGAAGATTGTTTTTTCTGACAATTTCTTTAAGACGCCTTTTTAAAAGGTTTCTTTTCACAGCCTTTCCCTGTTTCTTTGAAATGGAATAGCCTATACGGTAGTTATTGAATTTGCTTTCAATATAATAAAGTGTGAAATTGTCAGTTGATTTTCGTTTGCCTTTTTTATATATGTATAAAAATTGCCTATCTTTTCTCAGCCTGTGGTCAGACCTTTCTTTTGCATTAAGCAGAGAGTTTTTTTCTTCCACGATTTCTTCTTCTTTTCAAAACATTTCTACCACTTTTGGTTTGCATTCTTTTTCTAAAACCATGAACCTTTGATCTTTGTCTTTTCTTAGGTTGATATGTTCTTTTCATATTCGGCCTCCTTTTAACTAAAGTAACTTTACTTATTATAAAGAATAAATTTGTTTTTGTCAATTATAATGATTGTTTTTTATTACAACATTTTTTTGTGAAAGTATAAATTTGTCAAAATTTCTCATATTTTTGCTTTTTAAAAAATAAAGTATATAATCAAAACTTTTTCTTTGGAGGTTAAAATGACAAAAAGTGAATATATTAACGATTTAAAAACAATCTTTAAAGACAACGAAAAAATACAAAAATTTATTGAGAAAGAAGATATATCTTCTTTATACTTTGAAATTTTAAAAGAGCGCGATAAAGCTTCTTTTATTTCTCTTGAAAAATTAAATGATCTTTTAACTGAACAAGATGCGCTGTCGTCAATAAAAAAGATTGTAGAGAAGAATAATAAAATTTTCGAGCTCTTCAATCTTTTTGAAGGTTTCTTTGCTGACTATAAAGAAGATTATTGGTATTAATTTTTATTGGTGCTTCCCCAGCCTTTATCTCCTCGCTTTGAAGCAATTTTTTGAAGCTCTTGATAAGAAATTTCCTCAATTTCCATTTTTTCAACTCGGTGGACAATTCCTTGAGCAATGGCTTTTTTAGTGCTATAAACCAAAGCATTTTCACTAATATTATATTTTTTTCTAAGTTCTTCTTCGTCAAGGTTTGAAATATACAAATCTCGGTCGTTTGCATTTGTAGTGGCAATCTTTATTTCTCCACGATAACCACTATCAATCACTCCAGCACTCTTTTTTATTCCTTTTGAGCCTGTGCTTGAGCGCTCTTCAATTTGAAGATAAAACTCATCACTTGACGCCCAAGCAATACCAGTTGGCACAAGTTTTGTGGAAAGTGGAGGAATAAAAATATAATCCTCATCAAAACAAGCATAAATGTCATAACCTGCATTTTCATCTTCCTTGCTTGGAATGATTGCTTTGTCTTTTATCTTTGCAAAATAAATTTTTCTTGCATTCTCAAAATAATTCATCTTTAGCTCCTTTGTCTTATTTTATCATTTTTTGTTTGTTTTTTCCAAATAAATTTTAAAATTACCCCTTGAAAAGCCAAAAAATATATGATATACTACTGCTATAAAAGGAGTTATAAATGAAAAATACATTAAAAAAGAAATTATTA
>CALVUB010000083.1 GCA_944363385.1 uncultured Clostridia bacterium | reverse complement strand
CTTTTTTTAGGTTTGTGCCATTTATGCCCATAAGGTGAGAAAGAAATGAGTCTTCAAGCTTGACAAAATCTCCAATTGTGTTAACTTCAATTGATGAAAATTTCCTCTCAAGTCTTTTCCCAATGCCGACAATTGAGTTTAATGGCAAATTGTAGGTTATTTTTTTATAATCGTTTTTGCTTATCACAGTTGTAAAGTCTGGCTTTCTTAAATCAGAGCCAAGTTTGGCAAAAACTTTTGAAAAAGAAACGCCAACCGAAACAGTAAACCCAAACTCTTTTTTGACCTTTTCTCTTATCTCGTCAGCAATCTCTTTGCCTGTTTTTTTGAGATACTTCAAGCTGTCTGTCACATCAAGCCAGCACTCGTCAAGCCCAAGCGGTTCGACAAAATTGCTGTATTGAAGATAGAGCTGATGCAGTTTTTCAGAAATCTCTTCATAAAGCTGATAGTGTGGCGCAAGGCAGACAAGGTCAGGGCAAATGGCTTGAGCCTGCCCAATAACCTGTCCAGTGGAAACGCCTTGCCTTTTGGCAATTTCATTTTTGGCAAGAATTATGCCTGTTCGCTTTTTGGGATTTCCAGTTACCGCAACTGGCTTATCTTTAAGCTCGGGTCTTGTTGCGCATTCCACTGAGGCAAAAAAATTGTTGACATCAGAATGTAAAATAACCCGCTCTTTCATTTGCCTTTAGCCTCCTTTTATTGTATAATTGCCTTAAAGAAGGATTTTTATGACCAAACAAAAATATAATTTTAAAAATTATTACTGCGCCCTCTCCTGTTTTGCGCAAGGAGACTCTTTGAAATCTTGGCAAAAAGATGAGCTTTTAATTTTGTATGAGTTTGTGATTGCAAAAAACTTTTCTTCTGGCGTTAAAGAGCTTTGGATTGTCAACGACTTTAACCTTGACCTATCACAACTTGCCAACAAATATGACATGAAAATTAAAAGTATTATCAAAAGTGAAAACATACAAAATTTTACCTCCTCAATGCTGGTAGGCGAGTCGTTGATGATTGAAGTTGACAGGTTAGAGGAGTTAAGTGAAAGTCAAATAAATGATATCCTCTCTTTCTCGGCAAGATTTGACATTCCGCTTATTGTCCATTTTGGAGAAAGTCTGTTTTCTCTTGGAGCGCTAGACCAAAAATACAAAATGCCTCCTGAAAGAGTGCTAGAAGAATTTGGGTTTTTAGACAGAAAGTGCTATCTTCTTGGTTGCAACTATCTTGATAAAGACGCTCTTGCGCTTTTTGATAACTATAATGTTGAATACATTTTTTCGCCACTTGATGATGGTGAAAAGGGAAGAGGCTTTTTAAATTTTAAGCTTTATGAAAACAAGATTTGCCATTTAGCAAGTCGAGATGGCGAAATTGACATGACTGGGAACGCAAATTTTTTAAGGCTTTCAACAAACAACTATCTCTCTTCAGCCGAAATGATTGCTTTAAGTTCTTATGGCAAGCTTTTGCCTTTTGAAGGTGGTGAAGAGGAAATTTTAAGCCTTTTAAAATCTAAAATCACTCTTCCATGCCAAAATTTTGAAGAGCTAAGACAAAAACTTTGCAATTTGCTTGCCCAGAAGAGTAAAAAAAATTAAAATAGACATAAGGAGAAAAATTTATGGATATAACACTTACACTTGCACAAGAATTTGGACTGAAAGAAGAGTATAGCAAAAACCTTATCAGTCTTTTGGATGAAGGTTGCACAATACCTTTTATCGCACGCTATAGAAAAGAAATGCATGGCACTTGTGATGACCAAACAATCAGAGCCTTTGCTGACAGACTTAAATATCTTCGCAATTTAAATGATGAAAAAGCAAAGGTTGAAAAGGCGATAACCGAGCAGGGCAAATGGACAGACGAGCTTGCAATAGCCCTTACAGAGGCCAAAACTTTGACTGAGGTTGAAGATATCTACAGACCTTACAAACCAAAGAGAAAAACAAGAGCTTCTGTTGCAATTGCTAAAGGTCTTGAACCGCTTGCTGATGTTTTATTGATGCAGTCAAAAAGCCATGAAATCAGAAAGGAAGCTGAAAAATTTATCACAGAAGAAGTGCCAACAGTTGAAGATGCCATAAATGGAGCTAAAGACATTGTTGCCGAACGCATTTCAGATGATGCTGAACTGAGAAAAGAGCTTAGAGCGCTTATTGAAAACAAAGGTATAATCAAATGTGAACTTATTGAAAATGAAAACAGCTTTACTTATGAGACTTATTCAGGCTTTAAACAAGAGGTTAAAACTATTCCAAGCCACAGAATTCTTGCTATCAATCGTGGAGAGAAAGAAAAGTGTCTCAAGGTTGAAGTTGAAGTCAATCGTGAACTTGCAATGGAGATAATCAATAAATTTTTCAAGAAAAACAATGCTGACACAGATGTGCTTATGGAAGAGGTTATTAATGACAGCTATGACAGACTTTTGTTTCCCTCTCTTGAGCGTGAGGCAAGAAATAATTTGACTGATAGGGCAGATGAGCAAGCTATCAAAATGTTTGAAGTCAACCTTAAGCCACTATTGATGGAAGCACCTCTTAAAAATAACATCATTTTAGGGCTTGACCCAGCTTATAGAACAGGTTGCAAAATTGCAGTTATCGACACAAACGGCAATGTGCTTGCTACCACCGTTATCTATCCAACTCCACCTCAATCAAAGACTGAAGAGTCTATTGAAAAACTTAAAACTCTGATAGAAAAATACAAAGTTGATGTTATTTCAATAGGAAATGGAACTGCATCTAAAGAGGCAGAAATTTTTGTTGCCGAACTTATCAAACATGTTTCAAGACCGGTAAGTTACGCAGTGGTAAGCGAAGCTGGTGCTTCAGTTTATTCAGCAAGCAAACTTGGAGCAGAAGAATTTCCTGATTATGATGTTTCTCTTCGCTCTGCCGTTTCAATTGCTAGAAGACTGCAAGACCCACTTGCCGAACTTATCAAAATTGATGTTAAGTCAATTGGTGTGGGACAATATCAACACGATATGCCACAAAATCGCTTGACCGAGGTATTGACTGGCGTGGTGGAAGATTGTGTTAACAGCGTTGGTGTTGACTTGAACACTGCATCTCCAAGCCTTTTGTCCTATGTTTCTGGACTTAACATGTCTATTGCAAAAAATATCGTCGCTTACAGAGCAAAAGTTAAAGGTATCAAAAACAGAGAAGAACTTTTGTCTGTTCCAAAACTTGGGCCAAAAGCTTATGAGCAATGCGCAGGTTTCCTTCGCGTTGTTGGCGGAGCTGAAATTTTGGATAACACAGCAGTGCATCCAGAAAGTTATCAGGCAACTAGAAATCTTTTGAAAATTTTTGATATGACTGAAGAAGATGTGAAAAATGGGAACATCTCTTCTCTTCCAAACCTTATTGAGCTTAAAGGCGAAGAGAAGGTGGCAAAAGAGTGTGAAATTGGCGTTCCAACTTTAAACGATATCGTCAAAGAGCTTCTTAAACCAGGCAGAGATATTCGTGAAAGCATGCCAAAGCCAGTGCTTAGAAGCGATGTTCTTTCTATGGAAGACCTTAAAGAAGGCA
>CALVUB010000082.1 GCA_944363385.1 uncultured Clostridia bacterium | reverse complement strand
GTTTGCTTTAAGATTTGACCAATAATTGCAGTCAAAAGACCAATTGCTGCAATTTTAATGATGATTTCAACTCCCATAGCACCTCCTTAAAGAAAAATGACCACAATCATCAGTGAAGCAATAATGGCCAGTTTGACAGAAAGTTTGCCATATTTTTTAAACTCTAAGTTTGAAGCAGAAGAAAACTGGTCAAATTTGCTTTCAAAGTTTTTTATTTCTTTAAGTTGATTTTCAATATCGCTTCTTCCTAGTGACTTGAAAAACAAAAAGACTGTGTTTTGTTCTTCTTCACTTAAAAAAGAAATATTTTGAAAAAGTTTTGGTTTTTCCAAGTTTTCTTTTGAATCAAGAATAGACAAGAAATTTTTGTCAAGTCCGCAAAGAGTTTGTCTTATTTTATCGTCAAGCGAAGTGATAATTTTTTGCACTCTTTCGCGTGAAAAATTGATTTCGACATCAAATTTTTGGCAGAGATAGACAAGAGCTTCAAAAAAATTTTTACGCCTTTTAAATTTAAAATAAAACCGCCCACCAAAAAATAAACAGACAGCAGACAAAACTATCATTAAAACAATTTTCATTTGTCCTCCTTATCTTGAAATATATCGAGTGTTTATTCGCGAAAAATTCTCGTTATAAATCCCCTCGAGCGTTCCAGGACCATTTCGAAGAGAAAGCACAATAAACCTTTTGAAAACTTTTTCTTTAATTATTTTTTGGAAGTTTGATTTGCTAGCAAATCCTTCTACGCTATCAGAATGCACGCTTGCCATAACAGACACACCACAGTTGTAAGCCATCAAAACAGCCTCTACATCTTCATCAGTGCCTAGCTCGTCTGTGACTATAAGATTTGGGCTGAGCGAACGAATGCCATTTTCAAAGCCTATTTTTTTAGATGCAAAGGAAATTTTATCGACAAAATTTCCAAGTGAACCAGCTTGTCCAATGTCAAGTTCACCTCGTTCATCAAGCACCAAAACATTGTAGGCATAGTTTCTTTGTGACAGCTGAAAAACAAAATCACGAAGAAAAGTGGTTTTCCCAGCCCCTGGAGGCGAAATGATTAAAGTGTTGAAAAGTTTGTTGTCGCTGACAATAAAATCAAAAGAGGATAGAGCGCAGTTGCGAATTTCATGCGGGATACGAACATTGATAGAGTTAAAATTTGTAAGAGTTTTTATCTGTCCTTTTTCTTCAATAATGTCGCCTCCAAGACCAAGCCTTACTCCACCTTGCGTTACAAGGTAACCTCGCTTTAACTGCTCATTAACCGAGTAGATAGAGCATTCACTGGCACGGAAAACAATGTCTTCGATCATGGTTTTACTTGGGAAAATTGCTTCTTTGAGATTGCCAGTTGTTCCATGAGAAGAAAGAAAAAATTTTTGACTTCCAATTGCAAGCACAACAGGCTTGTCCACTCTTAAACGAATTTCATTGATAGCTTTAAAATTGACATATTTTGCAAGTGGATTGTAAAGCTCGTCTGGCAAAATTTTCTCAAGCATACGCCCTCCTATTAGCTAAAGTAAATTATGAGGGTTGTCCATAAATTATTACGAAGAAAATTTATCAAGATTTAATTTTGATATTGAC
Organism: uncultured Clostridia bacterium; assembly: GCA_944363385.1. GTDB lineage: Bacteria > Bacillota > Clostridia > Christensenellales > UBA1242 > Caccovivens. The sequence continues at coordinate 2,069 of CALVUB010000082.1, read as the reverse complement.
AAATATAATATTTTATATTATAAATAAGATAAGAGGTGACAAATGAAAAAAAATAATCTAGAAAGCGAAATTGATTTTTTGCAAGAATTGACTCTTGGTGATATAAATTTTTTGTTGAATTTTGAATACAATTTGAGAGAACACAAAAATGTTTTTTTTGAACTCAGGTATCGTGTGGATGAATATATCAATGTACATAAAAAACATGAGATGGAATTTATTGTGTATGACACAAAAGGCACTGATATTGGCAAAATTGTTATGGATGATTTTCGCGTTTCTGTAAATCCATACATTACAAACAAAACATATCTCAATTTAATGAATAGCAGGTTCGGCGGACGACAGCATGGAAAATACACTGACCAATACCCATATTACTTGCAATCTAAAATTTACCGACAAGTTAAAGAGATTTTGAAAAAGTCAATAACGGCAAATCAAATTTTAGAAGCTGTTTCTAATTACTTAAATGTGAAAGTAAATTTGCAAAAAAATGATGGTCAAGATTTGCTAACATTTTTAAAAAGTAAAAGATTTCTTGAATATATAAAAAAATCGATTGAAAAAGTCTCTGAAATTTCAAACCAGATAAAAATAAACAATAAATTAAGGAAAGAAGGCGTTAAAGTCAGAAAAAATAACAAGCTAAAACTTTCCACTGCTCAAGCTTGTTATGCAAAAATTAATAATAGAGATGATTTTATAAATCATGTGGATGCAAATTTAAAAAGCGAGAAATCAAAAGACCTTTTTTATAGTTTTATGACAGGCCGACCAGTAAATTATCAACCATGGTTTAAATAAAAAAACACCCAATGTGATAAACATATTGGGTGTTTTTAATTAATCTAACTATTTAACTCTTTCCAAATAAGAGCCATCACGGGTGTCAATTCTGATTTTGTCACCAATATTGATAAAAAGTGGAACGCCAAGCACATATCCAGTTTCAACTTTAGCAGGCTTAGTTGTTGATTTTGAGGTGTCGCCTTGAAGACCAGGTTCGCAATCAATAACTTCAAGTTCAACAAAAGTTGGAGGATAAACTGCAAAAGGATTGCCTTTGTAGAAATACATTGTGCAGTTTTCATTTTCTTTGACAAAGTTTAAGGCGTCTTCAATGCTGTCTTTGTTAAGAGGAATCTGGTCATAAGTTTCAGTGTCCATAAAATAATAAATTTCACCATCATTGTAAAGATAAGTCATTTCTTTTTTCTCAATAACGGCAATTTGAAATTTATCAGATGGGTTGAAAGTTGTCTCTTTTACTTGACCTGTCATAACATTTTTAAGCTTTGCCCTTACAAATGGCGAACCTTTGCCTGGTTTAACATGCAAAAAGTCAACAACTGAGTAAACAGCTCCATCCATTTCAAAAGTGGTGCCTTTTCTAAAATCTCCAGCAAAAATCATAATAAATCTCCTTCAAATTAAATTCTTTTTTATTCTAACACATTTAAACCCATTTGTCTAGTGATTATAAAAATTTTCTTGCATTATTCACCTTTTTCTTTAAGGTGGTTATAGATGTTTTTCATAATAAGAGCATCATGAGGCATCATGCTCATAGATTCACAAATAATTCGAGGCTCAAGGTTATATTCAATCAGCACTTTTGCAAGGGGTTCAAAATTTGGGCCATAAATTTGATCATCAAAATTCAAATGCTTAACCTCGCCCTTTGCTCCATATTGGATTTTTGAGAAATGAATGTGGCAATTGTTTGTGCGCTCAAAACCCAATTTTTCAATTGAAAGGTCAAACACTCTTTTAAAATCCTCTTCGTTTTTCAAAGTTCCTTGCTCAAGTGCGTTGATATGTCCAAAATCAAATGTTGGAACAAGATGCCTATTGACAAGACAAAGCTCTATAACCTCTTGATATGTGCCTATTTGCATTGACTTGCCCATTGTTTCTGGACATAACCAAATCCCCTCAAGCATTCCAGCAGAGTCAAGAGAGTTGAAAAATTCATTAAACCTTTGGTTTGTCAGCTGTAAAGCTTCCTCGCGCGTTTGCTTTCCACAAGAGGCAGGATGAAAAACCAAATGGTCCGCACCAAAGGC
>CALVUB010000081.1 GCA_944363385.1 uncultured Clostridia bacterium | reverse complement strand
ACTTGCATAAAGGTTAATTGAAAATTGCGCTTTTGCCTAGCTACTTTCGTAGCATATGGCACTGGCGCTTATTTTTTTGGTTGTTTCGCGCCAAACGAAAATCCGCAAAGCGAATTTTGCGCGAACTTGCATAAAGTTTGATAGAAAATTGCGCGAAGAAATCTCTTCGCTTTTTTTGTTGTCTAAACAAAAAAGACTGTAGATATATTTTATCTACAGTCTAAGTTGCCCAAAGATTGCTCAGCTTTTATTTTATGCAATGCCATCAACACTTTCTTCTTTATCTTCAACCACAACTGGCATTACCGAACGATATTCTTTTATACCTGTTCCCGCTGGGATAAGTTTTCCGATGATAACATTTTCCTTAAGACCTAAGAGTTTGTCGATTTTGCCCTTAACAGCAGCATCGGTAAGAGTTCTTGAGGTCTCTTGGAAAGAAGCCGCCGACAAGAAGCTTTCTGTTGAGAGTGATGCTTTTGTAATACCCAGCAAAATTCTCTTAACAGTTGCAGGCACACCGCCTTCTTGAAGCACGCGTTCGTTTTCTTCGTCACAACGATAAACATCAACAATTTCTCCAGGAAGAAGGCTTGTGTCACCAGCAGATTCCACTTTAACTTTTTTCAGCATTTGTCTGATAATGATTTCAACATGTTTGTCATTAACAGCAACACCCTGTCCGCGATAAGTTGCAATAACTTGGCTGAGAAGATAGTCTTCAAGCCCTTTTACACCTTTCATTCTAAGAAGGTCGGCAGGATTGATTGCACCAGCTGTGAGTTGAGTTCCTGGTTCAACAGTTTCGCCATTTTTCACAAGCACAACTGCAGGCTTTTTAACCTCATAGTCAATGTCACCTTCACGAGAAGCAATGGTGAAATAGAAGTATTTGGCATCTTGCTTGATGGTAACTTTTCCAGCAACTTCGCTTAAAAGGCTTTCACCTTTTGGTTTTCTTGCTTCAAAGATTTCTTCAACACGAGGAAGACCTTGCGTGATGTCAAGTGCAGACGCAACACCGCCAGAGTGGAAGGTTCTCATTGTGAGCTGAGTTCCAGGTTCGCCGATTGACTGAGCAGCGATAATACCGACAGCCTCGCCAATGGTTACAAGATCCTTTCCGCTGAGGTCTCTTCCATAACATTTAGCACAGACACCATGTTTGCATCTGCAAGTGAGGTTTGTTCTGATTTGAACTTTCTTGATTCCAGCCTTTTCGATTGCCTCAGCTTGTTTGAGAGAAATCATCTCATTTGCTTCAACGATAACCTCTCCAGTTGCAGGGTCAACCACAGAGTCAACCGCAACTCTGCCATAAATTCGTTCAGCCAAAGTCTCTTGCACCGTTCCATCAACAACAAGCTCGCTGACATAAACACCTTTGACTTTTTCGCCGAGTTCTGCAAAGCAGTCTTCGCTTGTAACAACAACATCTTGAGAGATATCGACAAGTCTTCTGGTAAGATAACCTGAGTCAGCTGTTTTAAGAGCTGTATCGGTAAGAGCTTTTCGAATACCACGAGCAGAAAGGAAATATTCGATTGGTGAAAGTCCGTTTCTAAAGGAAGATTTGATTGGAATGTCAATCTTTTCACCTGAAGCGGTTGATTTGATGCCAACCATACCGCAGACAGAGTTGATTTGGTCTTTAGAGCCACGCGCGCCCGACAAACACATAAGTTTGAAGGCGTTTTGGTCATCAAGATAATCGAAGACTTCCTTTTCAACTTTCGCTTTAGTTTTATCCCAAATTTCAATGTTTGCACGCAATTTTTCGTCATTTGTGATAAGTCCACGGCGAAGGAGTTTTTCATTTTCAAGAGCCTCAGCTTCTGCCTCTTTGATGATTTCTTTCTTTGCAGGTGGCTCTTCAATATCAAATGCGTTCACAGTGATAGCGCTAAGTGTTGAATACTTATATCCCAAATCTTTAATCTTATCAACTAGAACTGAACAGCCTGTTGTTCCAAGCTTATCATACGCCTTAGCAAAGATTTTTGCAAGGTCTTTTTTATACATAACTTTGTTAAATTCAAGCTCGCAATAGTTTTCTTCTTTGCTTCTATCAACAAAGCCAAGATTTTGCGGAACTTGTTCATTAAAGATAAGTCTTCCAACAGTGGTATCAACGATTTTAGAGTATTCTTTGTCATCAACAGTTGCTCTAAGTCTAACTTTGATAGGTGCTTGTATATGCACATTGCCAGTTTGATATGCAATAATCGCTTCTTCTTTAGATGAGAACACGGAGCCCTCACCTTTTGCACCTGGTTTTAAGATTGTTAGATATGCACAGCCAAGAACAATGTCCTGAGATGGAGTGATGATAGGTTCGCCATCAGAGAGTTTTAAAAGGTTGTTTGAAGCAAGCATCAAAGTTCTCGCCTCTGCCCTTGCATCAAGTGAAAGTGGAACATGCACAGCCATTTGGTCACCGTCGAAGTCGGCGTTGAAAGCAGCGCAGACCGATGGGTGAAGTTTGATTGCCCTTCCTTCAACAAGAACAGGCTCAAACGCTTGCACAGAAAGTCTGTGAAGTGTAGGCGCACGGTTCAAGAACACTGGATGGTCTTTAATTACATCGTCCAAAATGTCCCAAACAACAGGTTTCTCTTTGTCAATCATGCGTTTTGCCGCTTTGATATTGTGAGATTTATTTAAAGAAACAAGTTTGTGAATGATAAATGGTTTGAAAAGTTCCAAAGCCATTTCTTTTGGAAGACCGCATTGATACATTTTAAGTTCTGGTCCAACAACGATAACAGAACGTCCAGAATAGTCAACACGTTTTCCAAGAAGGTTCAAACGGAAACGACCTTGTTTTCCACCAAGCATTGCAGTCAATGATTTGAGGTCGCGTTGCTTTGATGACTGAACAGCCTTTCCGCGTTTTCCGTTATCAATAAGGTTGTCAACAGCCTCTTGAAGCATACGCTTTTCATTTCTGATAATAACATCAGGTGCACCAAGTTCAACAAGTTTTTTAAGACGATTATTTCTGTTGATAACTCTTCTATACAAGTCGTTAAGGTCGCTTGTTGCATATCTGCCACCATCCAGTGGAACCATAGGTCTAAGGTCAGGTGGAAGAACTGGAATAACATCAAGCACCATCCATGTTGGGCTATTTCCGCTCTTAATGAAAGACTCGATAACATCAAGTTTTTTCATAGCTTTGATTTTTCTTTGACCTTTCAAAGTCAAAAGAGCTTCTTTCAAAGCCTTGCTTTCTTTTTCAAGGTCAACTTCGCTTAAAAGTTGTTTGATAGCCTCAGCGCCCATGCCAACTTTAAAAGCATCAGCGCCATATTTTTCACAAGCGTCACGATACTCTTTGTCTGTGATAACTTGTTTATAAATAAGGTCTGTGTTTTTAGGGTCAAGCACAACATAGCCAACATAGTAAACAACTTGTTCAAGCGCTTTTGGCGTCATTTCAAGGATTGTTCCGATCTTTGAAGGGATATTTCTGAAAAACCAAATGTGTGTGCAAGGAGCAGCGAGTTCGATATGTCCCATACGCTCACGCCTAACCTTTGCTCTTGTAACTTCAACGCCACATTTGTCGCAGATAACGCCTTTATAGCGCACTCTTTTATATTTTCCGCAGTGACATTCCCAGTCTTTTGTAGGTCCGAAAATCTTTTCGCAAAAAAGACAATCACGCTCAGGTTT
>CALVUB010000080.1 GCA_944363385.1 uncultured Clostridia bacterium | reverse complement strand
CAGACCGCAATGAAAAGAGAACTGTTTGAAAAGACGGGAATAGAGAATATCAATTTCAGGCTTCACAATATTTTTTCCGATCCGAAAAGAAGTCCACTTTGCAGAATGTTGGCTGTTGGGTATATTGGAGTTATCGATTGCGAGCGTGTAAAGTTTTTGAAAGAAACGTCAAAAACACAAGATGCAGGGTGGTTTGATATTGAAAAAGTTTGTGATCTTGGCTATGATCATGATGTCATTTTGAAAGATGCGGTGCAATATTTGAAAAACAATATTTTTGATACCGATATATTGAAGGACTTGTTCCCAAAATATTTTACTCTGCCAGAAATTCACAAAGCATATGAAAGCATTTTGAATAGGTCGATTGACAGGCGTAACTTTCGAAAACAACTTCTTCAAAAATCAATAATCGCCGACTCTGGCAAGATGGAAAATGCCTCAGGCAAAAAGCCATCAAAGTTATATACATTTATTTGATATTAAAAGGCACAAAGCCTTTTTAATATAAAAACAAAAGCGTATAAAATACGCAAATAAGGAGGGTAAATGAAAACAATTGTTGTCAACTTGCTTGGTGCTGCTGGTTCTGGAAAAAGCGTGCTTGCATCTGAGGTCTTTTCAAAGTTAAAAAAGGAGGGATTTAATTGCGAATATGTGTCTGAATTTGTTAAGCAATCTGTGTATGAAGGAAATTACACCGTCTTGAAAAATCAACTTTATGTTTTGGCAAATCAGTATTATCACATCGACCTCTTGCGTGATAAGGTGGATATAATTGTGACTGACTCGCCTTTGCTTTTAAGTATATTTTACAACACCAATTTTGATAAAGCGAACAGTTACAAAATCCCTGATGAACTTTTTAGAGACCTTATCATGTATGTGCACAGCACTTTTGACAACCTCAACTTTTTCATTAAAAGAAATCATCCTTACAAAAAAGAGGGACGTTATCAAGATGAAAACCTTGCACGTGAAGAGGAGGGCGTCATGCAAAAACTTTTAAGCGGGCTTGGAATAAATGTCAGACAACTTCTGTCAACAGATAATTGTGCACAAATTATTGTTGATGCTGTGAAAAACAGATGTGAATTTTACAAAACATTTCAAAAAAGTGGCAAAGAAATTGAAAGAAAATTCTTGGTGCATGATATTCCATTTTCATTGAACAAAATGAGTTGTGACAGCATTGTTCAAGGATATTTAGACTCAAACGAAAATGAAATAAGAATCAGAGCGGTCAATGCAAACAAGTTTTATCTTACACAAAAATATGGCAGTGGCATAAACCGAGATGAATATGAAAAAGAGTTAACTCCTGATGAATTTTATAGGTATGCAGAGCGAATTAAAGGCAAATTGATTCAAAAAAGAAGATATTATGTTGACTTGGAGCAGAAAATGGCTGAACTTGATTTGTATCTTGACGATTTGTCAGGACTTAAAACGGTCGAAGTTGAATTTGCGTCAATAGAGGAAGCAGATTCATTTCTTTTGCCAGATTGGTTTGGCAAAGAAATAACTTGCGACACAAAATACAAAAACTATGCCTTAGCCACTCGCCCAGATATGAAGTTGCAGGAAATGGGTGGTTAAATAAATCATTTGCCAGAAATCAAAGTGTTTAACAATTCCAACAATTCAGGTATTTTATAAATCCTGTGATATCCGTCAAAATGATTGTACCCTTTCAAATACACACTTTTTGCATTGAAATCTTTTTCAAAGCGAGTAAATTTTTCTTTATTCCCATCGGTTTCATCAGAGTAAAGCATGTAAACATTGTTCAATTTTTTACCGAACTCAAAATCTTTTTCTCTTAAATATGCCTGATTTTTCACTTTTACCGTATAGTCTGTTCTTGTCGTTGGATAATTGTAAACAGCACCGGGAGCGACAGCAATAAAATATTTTGGAATAAAATCATGCTCTCTGCAAAATCTTAAAAAATATGCGACACCGATAGAGTGCCCAATAACAATTGAGTCTTTGTTTAACTCTCCATTTTTCAAATATTTTGATAAAATTTTATCAAACTTAACATATGAACTTTTTTCACGAATAGGAAACTCAGGCAAAAAGGTTGAAATTCCTTTATTATTTAGATATACTTTAACATCCTGACCCCAAAATTGCAAAGTGTCTCCGTTTAGAGAGTGTAAAATAAAAACATTGATTGACTCCATTTATTCCTCCATAAAGTCTATAATACCATATTCAATACTATAATTGCCTTTCATAATGAGAAATTTTATCCAAGATATCATACCAAGAAAAGCATCTTATTATGTTATCGCCTTTACATATTTGGGCATTCATTTTCATCATTAAAAATGTCAGTTTGAATTTTAGTGGCAAGCATTATATTTTTCTTACTTATCTTAACAAATTTCATAAAACTATTTTACTATAAAAATTACATTTAGTAAACTGAAAATCAAAAGATTTAATAATAAAAAACGCACCAAAAGGCATTTGGTACGTTAAAAGAATTGATGGCGGGAAGAGAGGGATTCGAACCCTCGCGCCGGTTTCCCGACCTACAGCCTTAGCAGGGCCGCCTCTTCGACCTCTTGAGTATCTCCCCATATTTGTTCTTGGTCGCTTAGTTATATTATCATATTGCCATGGTTATTGTCAATGATTTTTTGCCTTTTTCCTCTTTTTCAATTAGGCTATGAAATGTTTTTGTCGAAATTTTCTAGTTGCAGGACTCTTTATTTAATAGGAAAAATATGTCTTTTCATGTTATAATAATCATATGGAGGCTTTATGGAAGCAAAAGATGAATTTTTGGATATATTTTATGACAACATAGACAGAGAGGGTGCGGACAAACTTTTGGAGTGGCTTGAACGCTCTGATTTCTTTACTGCACCTGCAAGCACAAGAAGGCATGCTGCTTATCGTGGTGGACTTTGTGAGCATTCTGTCAATGTTTACAAACGTTTTGTAAAACTGCTTGAAAGTGAATTTGGAGAAAACTGGTCAGAAAAAGTCAGCCCAGAGAGTGTGGCTATTATGGGACTTCTGCACGACGTGTGCAAAGTTGACTTCTATGTGGAAGATGTGAAAAACGTTAAAGTTGATGGTCGCTGGGAGCAAAGACCATATTATCGCATTGAAGATAGTCTGCCTTATGGACATGGCGAAAAGTCGGTTTATATTATTTCCGCTTTTATGAAATTGACCAGAGAAGAGGCTCTTGCAATCAACTGGCATATGGGTGAGTATGATCCAAGAGTGAAGGGTGGCTCTTATTCAATGGCGGAGGTTTTTTATCGTTATCCAGTGTGCTTTTTGCTTCATTTGGCTGATTTGTCTGCAACTTATCTTGATGAACATAGTGCAGAATGAGTCATTTTTGCGAAATTTTGACAAAATTGCCTATTGACAAATCTCCAATTCTAGCGTATAATATTAGCGAAATAAGGAGGAAATCTTTATGGCGATCTTTGGGAAGAAAGTTAGGAAAGGAGCAGAAGGAACAAAGCCAGGTGCCAAAGTTAGGCAATGGTTTTCTGACAACTTTGCGGACGCTGCAAAGTATAGACAAATGAAAAAAGAGGGTAAGTCTGGAAAGGTAGAGCTCCAAAGTGCTAAAAAAACTAGCCGAAAAGCAAAACTAAAATTGCTTGCTGCACTTGGCATTCAAGGTGATTTTATAGGCGGCGCTGCTACGGGAATTT
>CALVUB010000079.1 GCA_944363385.1 uncultured Clostridia bacterium | reverse complement strand
CGATAAATCTTTTCATAAAACACTCCTTTTGCCTTTTAGTTTGAACAAAAAAGTGTTTTCTATTCAATCAAATCACCAGTATAACATTGGCAGAACAAATTGCAAGAAGAATTGACTCTAAAAGCGAAATCACAAGCAAAGCTATGAAAAAACCTACGGCCGTGAAAAGTCTTTGTTTTGGAAAGCGATATCCCCTATAGCAAGACCAATCTCGGCGCGTTCGAATTGACACAATATAGAAAAAGCATAACGAAAGAAGGCACAAAAGATGACAGGGCAGAATTATAAAAATCGACAAGAGCGCACCTGAAAAACCATAGATGATTATCATAAAACAGATATTTAAGCTCAATAGATAGCTTCTATAGCACTAAATTAGTATTCCTAGTTGAAATAAAAATTTGTTTAAAGAAAATATAAGAAGTAGTAGCATTATTAGAAGAGAAGAAAGCAGTCTTGTGAAAAATGATGAGGTTATAATCTTAAAACTGCCTTCCTTTAAAGCAAAACCAAAAATATTGTCAGGGCTATCTGTGCCAGTTTGGAAAGCAACAATTATACCCGTAATAAAAAGAAGAAGACAGCAGGAAAGCAAAACAATAGTTTTTATTTTGCTTAGTTTTACGCTTTCAATCAAAAAATCTTTTATTGGCGAAAATTGTCGCATTTTGTTTCTCATATCTATAATGTATGATAGTAATAAAAAAAAAGAACTTTTGCGTTCTTTCTTTTGGCTTAATTTTCAAAATTAATAAAGTTTATTTAGATGCTCTGCCATAATTTTAACATGCTCATAAGTCAGACCGCCCTGAAAGTATGCTATATATGGTTTTTTAATTGGAGAGTCGCAAGAAAGCTCTATCGATGCACCTGAAACAAATGTCCCCGCCGCCATTATAACTTTGTCATTATATCCTGGCATATCCCAAGGCATTGGAACAATAAAGGAGTCAATCGGCGAGATTTTTTGCACAAGTTGAACAAACTTTACCAGCTCATCTTCATTGGTGAAAACAACCGACTTGATGATGTCATCTGGCTGTTCATCGTTTGAAGGAATGATTTTGTAGCCCTTCTCTTCCATCACACCACCAACAAGCATTGCTCCTTTAAGCGCCTGGGCCACCGTGTGTGGAGCAAGAAAAAGCCCTTGATAAAACATGCGATAGCCAAGTTCGTATGAGCCAACTTCCAAAAGCAGTGAAGGCGAAGTAAATCGCGTGGAAATCATGTCTATTGCCTTTTTCGTTCCAGCAATATATCCCCCTGTCGGCGCAAGACCTCCACCAGGATTTTTGATTAATGAGCCTACTATAACATCTGCACCAACTTCGGTTGGTTCTTTTTCTTCTACAAATTCTCCATAGCAGTTGTCAACAACGATAAATGGCGGATTTTTGACCATTTTTATCTCCGCAAAAATCTCTTGCATCTGTTTTATTGAAAGTGCCTTTCTGCTTGTATAACCTCTTGAGCGCTGAACAAAAATCACTTTTGGTTTATATTTTTTTATCGCTTTCAAGATAAGCTCTTTATCAAAATTGTCATTTTTCAATTCTATCTGTTTAAATTTTATTCCAAAATTTTCCAGCGAGCCATTGTCTTTGCCAAAAAGCGTGTCATAAAGCGTGTCATAAAGCTGTCCGCTTATCGACAATATGGTGTCATTTGGTCTGAGAAGTCCATATAAGACAATTGAAATCGCATGAGAACCACAGGTTATGAGAGGCGAAACGATTGCCTTTTCCGTTTTAAAAACATGACTAAAAAGCATTGCAAGCTTATCACGACCTTGGTCATCATAGCCATAACCAGTTGTGCCAGCAAAGCATTGAGTGGTAATTTTGCACTCAGCAAAAGCATCCAGTACTTTCTTTTGATTAAAAAATGCTATATCATCAATTTTTTCAAACTGTTTTGCAAGTTTTTTCTCAATTTCTTTTATTGAAGCCAATTTTCTATCTCCTTTTCAATTTTTTTGTAGGCTTGGTTAAAATTTTGAACATCTACAAACTGCACATTTGACATTCCTCTGATAAATGTCAGTTGCCTTTTTGCATAGTTTCTAGAGTGTTGCTTTATTTGCAAAATCATCTCTTCTTTTGAAATTTCTTTTTTGAAATAGGGCAAAAACTCTTTATATCCTATCGCTTTAAAGGCTGGTGCGTTTTCACCATATTTTACCAAAATGCTATGCACCTCGCTCTCTAACCCTTCGCCAAACATTTGGTCAACTCTAATGTTTATTCGTTTATAAAGAAGTTCGCGGTCAACATTCAGTGCAAAAAGTTTATAGTCATATTCGCTTTCTTTTTTTGTTTTGTTGGAATTTGAAAGGGCAATTTCAAGTGTTCTCAGAAGACGAATAGGATTTGATAAGTCTGTCTTTTCAGCCAAGCACTTGTCAAGTTTTTTCAGTTTTTCAGCCATAAACTTCAAACCTTTCGCTTCATACTCTTGTTTTAAATTCTGGCGAAGTTTCTCATCTGGCGAAGCACCAAGATTATAATTTTCAAGTAAAGCTTTAACATAGAGAGCTGTCCCGCCAACAATGATTGGAATTTTTTTTCTTTTAACTATCTCTTCTATCCAAGATTTTGCATTTTGAACAAAATCAAATGCAGAAAGTTGAGTTGTCGGCAAGGCAATATCAATGCCGTAATGTCTTATACCCTCCATCTCTTTTTCACTCACTTTTGCCGAGCCAATATTTAGAGTTTTATAAATTTGAATTGAATCGGCAGAAATAATCTCGCCATCAAACTTTTTAGCGAGCATAACTGCCATTTTGCTTTTTCCAACTGCCGTTGGTCCTACGATTGCAATGATTTTTTGTTTCAATTAAAGCGTCCTTTTAAACATCTTTTCAAATTCATTTTTTGAAATCACAAGAGTAATCGGCCTGCCATGTGGACAGAGCATAACACCTTTTCTCACCTGTTCGATAATATATGCGCACTCGTCAATTGATATTGTGTCACCCGCTTTTATGGCATGTTTGCAAGCCGTCTGACAAAGTTTGCTATATATAAAATCGCTTTTCTTTTTGTTCCAACTTGCGCCCTCTTTGATAATTTCGTCAACAAAACTATCAAGTGTTATGCCAGACAAAATTGAAGGCACTGCAGTTAAAATAACCTCATGACCCCTTTCTTGCAAACCAAAACCAAGCTCTATAAGATTTTCTGACATCTGCGAAAAGGCTTCAAGTTCTTTGGCATTGAGGTTGATCTTAAAAGGAACTAAAAGCATTTGAGTGGCTTTCGTTTTTGAGTCAACCTGTTTTATAAGCTTATCAAACAAAAGCCTTTCATGACCTGCATGTTGGTCGATAAAGTAAAGGTCATCATCATATTCAATTGCAATATAAGTTTTGAAAATGGTGCCTAAAATCTTCATCTCATCTCGAACATTTGCCTTCAAAAACTTTTCAGACTTTCCCTTTTCCCTCTTTATGTCAGAAAGAAAATGGGTTTCATCTTGGTCGAAAAAGACAACACCATTTCTATTGTTTGCAGGGACTTCTCTTTCACCAAGCTTTATATTTGAAAAATCAGGTAATTTTGAATTTTGAACTTTTTCTGTTTCCAGTTTTTCATTCTCAATATTCACTTCACCACTAATAAGATCAATAGCGTCTGGCTGACAGATGTTTTTATTTTCTGAATAACTCTGCCCTTCATTTTGCGAAAGTGGACTATCAAATATTGGCCTATTTGCAATTTCTGTATCAAAGTGAGGGAAAAAAGCATTTTGAGTAAATCTTTTTGTTTCTTGCCCGCTTATAAATTTGCTTAT
>CALVUB010000078.1 GCA_944363385.1 uncultured Clostridia bacterium | reverse complement strand
TTTCATTCACAATCAAAAGAGTTGTTGCATTTTTGCCATAGCCTTTTGCGATATCGTTTATTGTTTGACCTTTTTTGACCACTATAAAAACATTATAATCTTTTTTCATCTTCACCTTCAAATAATATTTTGCGTTTTTCTTTAATAATATATGAAAAGAGGTGCTATGAAATCACTTTTCAAAACTGTTGCGCTGATAACCGCTTTTTCTGTGATAACGCGAGTTGTTGGCTTTTTCTTTAGAATTTATCTTTCGCGTGTGGTAGGTGCTGAGGCACTAGGAATGTATCAGGTTGCCTTTTCTATTTTTATGGTTTTGATGACCTTTATTTCAAGTGGTCTGCCTCTGATAATTTCGCGCATGGGCTCTTCTTTTTCAATCTCAAAGCAACATCATAAAGAAGGCTCGCTTATCTCGACTGCGCTTTTGTATGGGCTAATGCTTTCTTGCATTCTCTGTTTGGTGGTGCTTTTATTTAGAAATGTTTTTGCCATGCTTTTTACTGACGAGCGCTGTTTGCAAATTTTGATTGTCATGCTTCCAAGCCTGATTTTTTCTGCTGTCTATTCAGTTTTTAGGGGAGCGATGTGGGGAAGAGACAACTATTTTGCTTTGTGTGCCAGCGAGCTTTACGAGCAAATTGTAAGAATTTTGGCGTGTGTTATTTTGTTTGCGGAAGCTTCTTCTGCCATTGAAAATGCATTTAATGTTGCCTATTCTCTCAATATTGCCTGTCTGTTTTCTATGCTGTTTGTTGTTGTGCTTTTCTTTTTCTATGGCGGAAAAATGTCAAAACCTTCCAAACAAATCTTTAAACCACTTTTCAAACAATCTACGCCCATAACATGCATTCGCGTTGCAGGCAGTTTTATTCAACCACTAGTTGCTCTTATTCTGCCAGCAAAACTTATGAGCATTGGCTATACCTCTTCACAGGCACTTAGCCTTTATGGCATCGCAGTTGGCATGACTTTGCCTTTGTTGTTTGTGCCAAACACAATAATTGGTTCGCTCTCAACCGCGCTTATTCCAGACATGTCAAAGGCAATGGTTCAAAATGACCAAACGCATATTGAAAATCGTGTGCGCTCATCAATCATTTTCTCGCTTTTTATTTCTGCCCTTTTCATTCCTGCCTATCTTGGACTGGGTGAGCTTGCTGGCATTTTTCTCTATGACAACATAACAAGTGGAACTCTTCTTCAAGCTTCAAGTTTTGTTTTGCTTCCTCTTGGGCTGACAAATATAACCTCTTCTCTTCTTAATTCGCTTGGTATGGAAGTTAAATCGTTTAAAAATTTTATTTGCGGAACAGTTGTCATGTTTGTTGCTATTTGGTTTTTGCCTTCACTTATTGGAATAAATGCATTCATTTGGGGCATGGGAGCTAGCTATCTTGTGACGGCAATTTTAAATCTTGTTATGTTAAAAAAGAAGACTGGAATAAAATTAAAACTTGGCAAAACCATCACACTTCTTTTGCTTGCAATTTTGCCAAGCGGAGCGTTAACGGGCTTTGTGGTTGGCATTGCAAATCATTTTCTTCCACTTTTCTTTACGCTAGTGCTTGGTGGAGGAGTTAGTGTTTTGTCTTTTGTTTTGCTTTGTGGTGCGTTTGGACTTATCGACATAAAAGCTGTGTTTGTCAGAGCGAAAGATTATGCTGGCAATTTAAAATTAAAGAAAAAGCGTAAAAAGGCATAAAAAAACGTAAAAAAAGCATAAAAATTTAAAAAAACTATGTATTTTTTTTAAATTAGCAAATAATAAAGCATGGTTACAATAGTTATACGTTCAATTCTTATTTATTGTATTGTGCTTTTAGTGTTTAGGCTTATGGGCAAAAGGCAGATTGGTCAAATGCAACCTTTTGAACTTGTTTTGACACTTATTATTGCCGACCTTGCAACAATTCCTATGGCTGAAATTTCAATCCCTGTGCTTCATGGAATTGTGCCACTCTTTACGCTGGTTGTTCTGCATTTTGTGCTTACAATCATCACAAGGCTGTCCGTTCATCTAAGCAGTTTTCTTTCTGGCAAACCAGTTATTCTTATCAATCCAAATGGAATAGACTACAAAGCCATGAAAAAGCTTAACATGACCATTGACGACATTTTTGCCACATTGCGAGAGAAGGGGTATTTTTCAGTAGGGCAAATTCAGTATGCAATTGTTGAGACTAATGGTAAAATTTCAGTTTTGCCAAAGGCAGAGTTTACACCTGCGACAATTCAGGATATAAAGGCCGAGAAGGAAGAAAGTTTTGTGCCAATAACACTTATAAGCGAAGGCAAGGTTTTAAAAGAAAATGTTGCGCTTGCTCTTTTAGACCAAAACAAAGTTGAAAAAATGGTGAAAGATTTTTCAGGCGCAAAAGTTAAAGATGTTTTGGTTTTGACGATAGAGCAATCTGGCAAAGGTTATATTCAACTGAAAAAAGATAAGGGCAAAATGTTTGAAACGGCGCCTTTAAAACAGGTGGAGGGCGCATGAAAGTTTTTCATTATATCAATTTTTTTCTTATCTTTGTTTTGCTTGTTGCCATTTGTGTGGTGGAAGAGGTTTTGGTTTCATCTTCTTTATCAAATATTCAAGACAGTTGCTATCAAATTGAAAACTATATATCAGACAAAGACAGCCTAAAAGAAAGCGAAATTGTGCTTATGGTTGACAATCTTGAATTTGATTGGACAGAAGATGAGAGCAAACTTTGCTATCTTGTCAACCACATTTCAATCAAAGAGATAAGTTACGAAATCTCACACCTAAAATCTTATATTGCAAGTGACGATATTGACGCTTTCAAAATGAGCCTCGATTCAATTAAAATGTATTGCCATAGTTATCTTCATTTCATGGGTGCAAATGTTCATAATATTTTGTAAACATTATTAAAACCAATAAAAAAACAGCAAAAAATAGAAAATATTTTTCAAAAATTATGTAATAACAAAAAAGTTCAGCTTACTTTAAGCTAAACTTTTTTGCTTTTAAAATCTTACCAAACTTTTTCTTTTTTAATTGTTACCACGATAACCACAACCACAATGGTAAGCACAACTAAAGCAACAGAAACAACAATCCAAACGATAGTTGAAGGCTTGATTACTTCACCTGTCATAACTTGTTTTTCTTCGGATTTTAGTTCGACATTATTATAGCTGTCTTCATAGGCAACATAAACATTCCAGTTTCCAGAGTGTTTATTATCGTCAAAGTAGAAGGTTGCTCCAGTTCTGTCAACTGCATTGTCTTCATAGAGCCATTTTCCATATTCAATAAAATCTTCTTTTTTTGTATCAGATTGTGATAAAACATATTTATTGTCAGAAAAGTCAGTTCCATAAACATACCAAACAAAACAATTTTCGTTGACATATTTATAGGTTGTGTCTGCCTCATTGACAGAGAAGAGATATGCGTTGTGAAGTGAAGAGGTCGCACTTGCTGTGGTATAAGAAATTTCAAGCGTTGTTCCATTTTCTAAGTGGTCAGGTTCAACAAAATACCATGCCGACAAGCCATGCGTTTTATTTATTTCAATTTCAAATCGATAAGCGCCCCAGCCTTGGGTTGAAATTTTAGTTTCAACAGCTTTGCCATTCTCTATAGTTGTAGCCGTTGTTTCTAAGAGCTCATCAACATAGAAAGTGTAAGACTCAAGGTCTTCAACTTTATCGCTTGTATCAGAGTAAATGTTTGAAAATGCGACCCAGTCATCATTAATAGTCTCAGAGTTAGAGTATCCAGCATAGTAGCGTATGGAATAATTTATTGTATATTTTCCATCTTCAGGACGAGGTAAATCAGTTCCCTCTGAAAGAAGA
>CALVUB010000077.1 GCA_944363385.1 uncultured Clostridia bacterium | reverse complement strand
TTGCAATTTTTCGCGTTGAAATCACAGAAAAAGAATGAAAATGGTCGCTAAACAGCAAATTTGTGCCATTGCCTATGATTTTAAAGTTTTCATCATCTGTCTCAAGTTTTGTTAAAAGAGAGACAAATTCTTCCTCATTTTCAGGCATAAAAATTTTTTTGCATTTTCCGCCTATTCCCACACTTGTTATGTTTGCAAGAGGCTCATCTAAAATAATCATAGTCAATTATATGAAAAAAAATTTGATGATGACACCAAAACAGAAACTTTTATCGATGCCTTAACATATAGTGTTATATGGATTTTTTAGAAAAAGTAAAAGTTATACATATCATCGGCATTGGTGGAATTTCTCTTTCTGCTCTTGCCATCATTTTGCAGGCCAAGGGAATAATTGTTTCAGGTTCAGACAAAGCGCTTTCTCCGCTGACACAAAAACTAGAAGATAATGGCATTTGTGTTGTGCAAAAGATGGACAAAACATTGATTGAAAAGGCAGACCTCGTTGTTTATACAAGTGCAATTTCAAAGGATGACCAAGAAATGCAATATGCACTTGCACTTAAAAAGAAGGTATGCTCGCGTGCCGAACTTTTGGGCTATTTTTCAAGGCAATATTATACAATTTCTGTGGCTGGCAGTCATGGCAAAACCACAGTTTCCTCTATGATAGGGCATCTTTTTGTGGTGGCGGGAAAAGACCCTACCATTCATGTTGGTGGCATCATGAAAGAATTTGACGGCAATGTAAGGCTTGGAAAAAGCAAATATTTTATCACTGAAGCTTGTGAGTATAAAGATGGTTTTTTGCACCTTTCAAGCGACATCGCTGTCATTTTAAATGAAGACCCTGACCATCTTGACTATTTCAAAAATAATGAAAATTATTATAAATCTTTTGAAAAATTTGCAAAAAACATCAAAAAAGAGGGGGCTTTGATTGTAAATTATGATGATTTGTTTGCGCGAAGACTTAAATTTTTAAATTGCTTTTCTTATGCTGTTAAAAGCAGAGCAGACCTTCAAGCAATAAATATCAAAAGAGAAGAAGGTTTTATAACTTTTGAGTTTCTGTTTATGGGGCTCAATTTTGGCAAAGTCAGATTGAAGGTGCTTGGCACGCACAATGTCTATAATGCGCTTGCGACTATTGCAGTTGGCATCGCCTCAGGAATTTCGTTGCAAATAATCAAAGAGGCTCTTGAAAGTTTTGAAGGAGTCGAGCGTAGACTTGAGTTTGTGGGTAGGGTTAAAGGAGGAGAGATAATTCATGATTATGCTCATCATCCAGATGAGATTATTGCTTCAATCAAAGCGGTTAAAGAAAGTGAAAACAGGCATATAATTTCCATTTTTCAGCCTCACACTTTCACTCGAACGCGAGATTTATATTATGAGTTTTGTCGGGCTTTTATTGAAAGCGATGAGGTGTGGCTTCTTCCAGTTTATCCAGCACGCGAAAAACCAATTCCAAAGATAACTTCCAAGTTTTTGGCAAAAGGGATTTCAAAATATAACAAAATTGTTCGATATTTTTCCAATTTTGACAAGTGCTATTCTTTCATTAATAAAATTGCCGACCAAGACAAGATTTTTCTTATAATGGGAGCGGGCGACATTGTATCACTTGCTTATAAATTCAAAAAAACGATGAATTGAAGTGAACCTTGAAGGGGTCGCTTCAGAATAATCATCGTTTTTTGTTATATTTGCGCCATAATAATATCAATTTTTTAATTTTTGTTATTTTTCAGAATGTTTGTATTGATTTTTCACTCTTTCTGACACATAATTTAAAAGGTCAAAATATTCTTTTGTAAAACACTCTTTGCGATGTCCAATAATTGCATAATCTGCAATTTCATCACAATTTCTTTGATTTAATATTGTTCTTGAAATTTTGTCTTTAGCAAAATTTTCTAGCTGGCTGTTGTGTCCAACAAAATGACTTTCTCCGAATTGGCTTCTAAATTTTTCAAGATTCAACAGTTTTAGCCACGATGATTTTGTGCCTTTTGGATAAGTGAAAAGAATGTTTAAGCAAGTTTGTTGAATAATGCATTCTATATCATCTTTTGTGTATGGGACACAAAGCTTTTCGAGCATATTTAAGTATGCTTTTATGATTGTAAAATAGCTTATGTTTTCGCTTTCGCTGTCAATTATTTCAATTTTTTTGGTTTGTTTTTCAAATTTTTTATATATGTCAATTATAAGTTTTTTAGCATTTTTGTTGCGTATTTGTCCGTGCGTTTCACGCATATTTATGTCAAAATCATAAAATATTTCATCAATCCTTGATTTGTTGTTTGTTATCAATGACAATCTATTAGGCTCATTAATCAGATCTTGTATCTTTGCCAGAAAACCCGAAAATCCAAATACTTCATCGTCTAATTCACCTGTGTCACAAGTAAGATCGATAATATAAGTGCCACCTTTATGTAAATATTTTTTATCATGAATTGTTAAAGTGTTGAATGAATGTTCATCTTGGCTGATACAATCGAAAGTGGAAACAAATTTTGCTTTCAAATTTGGCTCTTCAAGCACATCTGTTGCAATTTTGAAAAATGAAGCAAAGCCACCACAAGTGATAAGTTCGTATTCAGACAGAGCACCAATAATGGTATGATCACCATCTGTATATTTATCGTTGTCGTGATAGTAAAATGAGGTTGAAATTGATTGATAGATAAAAAGGGCAGCTTCGAGCGGTGAAAGTTTTTTATTTTTTATTGTGATTCGCATATCTTCAATAAAATTATTTACATTTTTCACATGCTCAAAATCCCAAAGTTCTTGATACTCCAAAATATTATAAGGATTGTTGAAAAGCTCTGAAAATTTTAGCTGACAACCATTTGTTATCTTAGTTGTTTTGTTGTAAAAATCAAGTTGATCATTAAGTTTTTCTAGAGCATTGAGTTGTTCGTTATTATAATAATATTCTATCTTAGAGTCTTTTGATTTATCGGAAGAAGCAACCAAAATTTTCAACTCTTTAACTCCGCTTTGATATAGTTTGTTGCAAAGTTTTATAACTTTATCCACATATTTCCTGCTCATGCTGTTTGCATCTATGACAATGCAAAGTCGTTTGCCGTTTTTCACTTTTTGATAGTGGATTTGCAAACTTTCCAAATTTTTTTGCAATTTTTGTAGTTTTTTTTCAAGTTTTTCAACTTTTTTTGCGTTATTTTCTGTAATCGGACTATATTTTAATATTCTATCTTTAGTTTTAGAAATTTCTTCTTCTACATCAAATTGTTGTTGCTTGATGATAGAAAGTATTTGTTGGTTTGGAATGCTCTGTAAAAATTCACGCTCTTTCATATCTTCAAAAAATATTAACCACGAATCGTCGCAATCCAAAATAGGATGCAGGGCTAGGCTATGCCAATCATTTATAAAAGCAATTTTCTCTTGTTGAGTCAAATTTTTGTAATAACTAAAATTTCTAATACCATAGTTGAAATTGTTTAAACTGTTAAATTTGCTGTGCTTTTGATTTTTCATTTGTTTTCTCTCCTGATTTTATTATAACCGCTTTTTAAACTTAGTCAATAGCCTTTTTGTAATTTGTATTGGTTTAATCACTATTTCAAATAAATTAATATATATTATAATATTCTTTTTGCTTATTACTTATTGACATTTTTGCAGTTCTATGCTAAAATCTGTGTGTTAAAGAGTGAGGAAAGTATGTTAGAGATTGTTGGGCTTACAAAGAGGTATAAAAACTCAAACTTTTATTCTGTCAAAGATTTAAATCTTACTCTCAATGAGGGTGAGATTTTTGGCTTTTTGGGCAAAAATGGTGCAGGTAAAAGCACAACCATAAAATGCCTTACAGGGATTTTGCCTTTCGAAGAAGGCTCAATAAAGGTTTGTGGTTATGATATTCAAAAAAATCCAATAGAGGCAAAACTCAATATCGGTTATGTGCCAGACAACCACGCCGTTTATGAAAAT
>CALVUB010000076.1 GCA_944363385.1 uncultured Clostridia bacterium | reverse complement strand
ATGCGATAAATTTTAATGGTTATGTGGCTTATACTGCCGCCCCTAACAATCTTACAAATTATTCTTTCGCAATCAAATCTAGGAAAAAAAATCAGCAAAAACAAAAAACAGAAGCTGATAATAATTTGACTGTAATATTAAATATGTTAAGGGCATTAGATGTCAAACATTTCAAAAAACCAACTTTGGAAGAGATAAGAGCAAAAAAAGAAGAACTAAGGGAGAAATTAGAGAGTATAATCTTAAATAACGAAGGCTTACTTCAATTTATTTCTAGTTTACCAAAAGTTTTAGATCAACAAACTCGGCTTTTGCAAGAAATCAGAGACGAACTTCCAAATTTAGGTTCTTCTGGCTTAGACTTAACTGAATTTGCAAGAAATATGGCAGAATTAAATAATAGCATAAACACTCTGTCAGAGCTTATAAGAAGCAACCCTGGTGATAAAGAAATTTATAAAGAAATTGAAAATAATGGGACAAGACTTAATCGCCTTATATCAATTGTCGAAAGGTATAAGGATGAGAGAGATTATCAGCCAATTTTGCGACCCATTTTAGAGAGGTTAAATGCTCTTAATAACATAAACCATATGCTTTTAGATGGCAAAACAGCCCTAGTGAATATTCGAGAAAGTGTTGACAAAGGCAATCTTGAAATGGCAGGCATAAGAGATCAAATTTCTGAGCTTTTTGTACACTTAAGAGCTATAGATTCTAAGTTTGAAACTCTAAACGAAACAGGTCTTACCACTCAAGAAAAACTTTCCGCTATAGTTGAAATTTTACATGAAGATAAAGATGAAGAAATATTGAATGCTGTTAATGATATCCAGTCAACCCTCTCTGCTCTTCCTGCAGGTGCAACTGAGGAGACATTACAGAAAATTTTGGTTGAAAATACTGAAATGAAAAACTCTATTAATCGTCTTGCCTCAATAGTCGAAAGGCTTGCAGAACGTGAAAGTCCTGATGAAAGCGAAGATGAAGAGACCGAAGAAGATCATGGCACAGGTGAAGCAACTCCAACTGATGATGGAACTCGAGATGCTGATGAACGAACAACTGATGCTGCTGATGATGGAACTCGAGATGCTGATGACAGAACGGCTACTGCTGACAGAGATTTAGCTACTGGGGATGGAACAGCTACTGCAACTGCTACTAGTGGAACTACCGACGGAGGTAAAGCGGAAACAACCAGCAAAACAAGTGAAAAAACGGAGGATAAAAAGGAAGATAAAGATTTGTCTCCTTGGGAACATAAACTTAATACCACCTTCTGGGGTACTACAATGATGCCACTTGTTGCCTTCTTCGCTCTTATAGCCTGTGCTTTGACGGGTATTGGAGCTTTGGCGGTTGTGGCAATTGCTGCTGTGGCCGTAAGTGGGACTCTTATTGCAATAGACCAATCAAAACTGAGTGTCAACCGCTCAATTAAAAACTTAAGAGATAACAAATACTCCAAATTCAGAACACTTGACAATGAATGCGAAAAAGGCAAGCAAAAATATCATGAAAAAACCGCTGAAATGGAAACTTTTGTTGCTACAGCTGAAGACGAAGATTTTTCAAAAAAATTCTTGAATTACTACTCTGACTATGGCATTTCAAAAGAAACTTTTAATTACGCTGAAAGATACGCTCAATCAATGGGTCGAGAACCTGATGAAGAAACTCTTCAAAAATTTACAGAATTCAATATGATTTCTGATCCATCAGAACGAAAGGCAAAAATTAATGATTACCTTGCAACATTGTCAGATGAAGATAGGACCAAGGTGGAAACTGCCTTTGCTCGCAGTCCTTTCTTGGATGCGGAACATTCATCCATTCAACATGAAGCTTGCAATGCAATGAGAGAAATTGAAAATGAAAGTGCTGTTGATAGGCGCTCTGAACTGGAAGATAAATTTATTTCCACTTTCCTGCCAGATGTTGAAGATAGTGTGCGCTCTGAATTTCTTAAAGAATTTCAAATTGTTTCAGTCTACAGCGATAGAGATGCGGGCATAGATGATTTGATAGGCAAATACTTTCCTGCTACGCTTTCTGATACAGACAAAACAATTTTGCGAAATCAATTGAGTGACATAATGGCATCTGAAGACAGAGCCTCAATCAAGGAAAAAGGCATTACAGTTGGAAGCTTCGCAGACGATCACTCCAACATGATGAGAGACAAGAGGATTTCAGAGATAAAGTCTGAGCTTTTTGAAGGGACTGCAAAAATCGAATCTATGACAGAATTTAGAAAAAAACTTGAGCCATATCAAGCCAGTGCAATGGAATATTTGACTCAGAAGGAAGACCTAGATCGTCATGTTCAAGATATGGATTATTTTGCTATTGTGCAAATTTTTAGAGCAGAGACTGATAACACGCGTAAACGAGCTTTGTTTGATAGATACAGCGATATCATAACGAGGAAAATGCTTGCTCAAAACAAAAATCCAATTGTTATAATTGATGAAGTGCTTAAACACCTTCCAGACGACATGAGAGATTATGCTGCAAGTAAAATTCAATATCAAGCAAGCAAACTTGATAAAGCCACTGCCCTACTGCATAAAGATGTTTTTAAATCTGTTAAGAAAACTCAAGAGCTCGAACAAATAAAGGCTTATGCAAAAGCGATTTTCGACGCAACAGAATTGGCAAGCACAACCACAAACTTTGACGATTTTGAAAATTTAACTAAAATCGTTCATGACTCATTACTCAAGCAAGAATGTCAAAATTTGGCAAAAACCAAAGATAGTTTACTTGGTTATCGCTCTCACATTACCGAAACATCTACAACCCTTGGAAGCTTTACTCGAAATATAACAACCTCTGACGAAGTTAAAGATAACCTTGTGGCTTACCATACCGCCATTGACAAATCTGGCATCTTGGAAGAAATTTGGGATGAATATTCTGCAACTGGCAAAATGTCTAAGACCGATCAAGGAAAAAGCGTTAGTGAAATTATTAACCAGCGCATCAAAGAAGCTTATATCAGTCAAATCATCAAGTTTGAAATGCAGAAAAGCAAAGAAGAAGATTTTGATAAACGAGTTGTAAACGAGACCAATCGACGAAAAGAACTTGAAAAGAAAAGCCTTGATGAAATTGTTACTGAAATTTCAACATCATATCCTGACTTTGATAAATTCTGCACAGGCGATAAACGTTTAAAAGGTTACAAAGATGTTGTTGACAAGCATAAAGCATTGCAAGAAAGCATAGACTCAAGAGCAAGTTTTGTGAATTTGGCAACAATTTTGGTAGACAGATCTTTATCAGTAGATAGCAAAATTTCTTTCACTGGCGGAACGGTTACATTTAGAGATGAATTTATAGCATACGCTAGAAATTTTGATAATGCTCATAAGAAAAACGGCATATCATTAAAAATTTACATGGAAAAACTTTTTGCAAAAAGCGAGGCAGAGGCAAAGGCGTTTGCAAAACTTATCTATCAAGAAATTATATCAAAAAAGAATTATGATAGTTTGACTACAAAGCCAAGAGTGCCAAGAAATAATAAAGATTATCAGCGATACCAAATTATAAATAAAATTGTTGTAGGTAAAGTTACAGGCAAGTTGTCACAAGACCTTATCAGCGAAGCCTCTTTAAGAAATATTCAAAAAATTTCTATAGATAAAGATTTGAAAGATGCTTCAACAAAATTTAACAGCTCTGATAGTGTCGAAAAATTTGAAAATCTTTCAATCCCTCTTGAAGAAAAAATTGAAAACTCTAAACCAATTCAAAATATTATCGCCACCCTTCCACAAGATATAAGAGCAGAAGTGCGAAAGAAAATGATAGAAAAAAGAGCAAGATATGCATCGCTAAGCACTTCTCAAATTTTAAATAGCGCTCTTAAAGAAGTTGCAGGCGAACAAAAACTTGCTACAAACAAAACAATCAAAGAAGAACTCACCTCAAGAGGTGTATCCGACTCGCTAAACATCAATGAAGTAAG
>CALVUB010000075.1 GCA_944363385.1 uncultured Clostridia bacterium | reverse complement strand
AAAGAGGAAGTGAAGGTGAGTTTAATGTTTCAATGAGCCCTCAGCACGATCTTTCAATCTATATAACGAAAGTTTGACAAAAAAATTTTAATTTAACTTCAAGGACAACTTTAGAATGCTTGCTTTAAAGTTGTCTTTTTGTTATACTAACAAAAGAGGATATTATGAAAATAGCAAAAGATTGGAAAGAATATCAAGTTATCTCCTCAAGCGAAGGCGAAAAACTTGAAAGGTGGGGAAGGTTTGTTTTGATAAGACCTGACCCGCAAGTTATTTGGAAAACTCATGACCTTGAAAAAATGTGCAAGGTGGACGCTGTTTATAGGCGTTCAAATTCGGGTGGTGGACAGTGGCAATTTAAAAGCAAATTGCCAGAGTCATGGACAATTTCTTGGAATGAAGTCAAGTTTGTCATCAAACCTATGGGCTTTAAACACACAGGGCTTTTTCCTGAGCAGGCTGTCAGTTGGCGCGGTGTTATGAATTTGAGCGAAAATGCAAGAAGATAGGTTAGAGTGCTAAATCTTTTTGCCTATTCAGGAGCGGCAAGTGTGGTTTGCGCTAAAGCTGGTGCAGAAGTCACGCATGTTGACGCAAGCAAAGGTATGGTGGAACTTGCAAAACTAAATGCACAACTAAACGGCATCAACAATATAAGATTTTTGATTGATGACTGCAAAAAGTTTATTGAAAGAGAACTAAGGCGTGGCAATAGTTATGACGCAATCATTATGGACCCACCAAGTTATGGCAGAGGGGGAAATGGTCAAACTTGGAAACTTGAAGATGACCTTTTTGATTTCGTTTTACTCTGCAAAAAAATATTGTCTGACAAACCACTTTTTGTGCTTATTTCTTCTTATACCACAGGTCTTCAGCCAGGGGTGCTAAACAACATTTTGTCGCTATGCTTTGGCAAAAACAATATTGATGCTGATGAGATTGGCCTTCCATGTGAAGATGGACTTGTTTTGCCTTGTGGGGCAAGGGGATTGAAAATTTTTTAAAAAACATCAAAATTTGATTAAAAATATTAAAAAACAATAAAAAACTAAAAAAAAGGTGAAAAATGGAAGCAAAAGATTTAAAAATTTTGTATGAAGATAATCAAGTTGTGGTGGCAATCAAACCGCAAAATATTCCTTCTCAAGCGGATGAGTCTGGCGACAAGGACATGCTTAGCCTTGTAAAAGAATATGTTAAAGAAAAATATAACAAGCCAGGTGAGGCTTTTATCGGGCTTGTGCATAGGCTTGACAGACCAACTGGCGGGATTATGGTGTTTGCACGAAATTCAAAATCAGCTTCAAGGCTAAGTGAAGAACTTAAAAACGGCAAAATGAAAAAAATATACTACTGCGTTTGTCAAGGGCAACTTAAAGAACGAGAAGGAACACTTGTCAACTATCTTAAAAAAGATGAGAAAGAAAATATTGTTAAAATTGTGCCCCTTAGTCAAGTGGGTGCAAAACGGGCAGAACTTCGTTATAAAGTTTTGCAAACTGTGGGCGATGAAACACTTTGTCAAGTTGAGCTGGTCTCTGGAAGGTCACATCAAATTAGAGTCCAATTTGCTGGCATAAATTGTCCGCTTGTTGGCGATAAAAAATATGGCAAGGCTGATTTGAAAAAAGAATATAACCTTGGACTTTGGGCGGGCAGACTTGAATTTGAGCATCCAGTTGGCAAGCAAAAGATGATTTTTGCCTGTTCTCCAGACCAAACAAAAGAGCCATGGAAAAAGTTTTATTTAGATAAATATTTTTTGAGGTAAATTTATGAAAAAAAGAAGTCAGATTGAAGAAAGATACAAGTGGGACAAAAGCTGTCTATGCTTAAGTAGCCAAGATTTTGAAGAAAAAATCGAAAAAATCAATGTTTTTTTGCCAAAATTTAAGAAATTTACTGGAAAACTGGATAACAAAGATGCAATTTGGAAATATTTGAAGCTTGACGAGCAGTTTGAAAAAGAGCTTGACCCAGCCATTCTTTATATTTATCTTTCAAGAGATGAAAATTTGGCAGATGGCAAAAACAACAAACTTTTTCAAAAGATGTCAATACTACTCAATAAGTTTTCGATAGAAACTTCACCTTTATCCACTCAAATTCAAAAACTTTCAGATGAGCTTTTGAATGAAATCATTGCCGACAAAAAATTTAAAGATTATCGCCGTGATTTTGAAATGATAAAGAAATCAAAAAAGCACAATCTTACCGATGACCAAGAAAAGCTTCTCTCGGGCATGGATTTTTTAGGCTATTCTTCTGTTATGAGAAATCTCAGCGATGTTGATTTGAAATTTGATAAAATCAAGGATAGCAGTGGCAAAAGTTATCCTTTTGAACAATCAAAATATAGCCTTTATGTTCGAGATAACGATCGCACTCTCAGAAAAAATGCCATGGCTGTTTTAAATGGAACATTTGGCAAATTTATCAACACTTTTGCTGAAAATTATATCAACAAAGTCAAGGCTGATTGCTATTTTTCAAAAGTAAGGCATTATGAT
The DNA here is from genome assembly GCA_944363385.1 of uncultured Clostridia bacterium. Lineage (GTDB taxonomy): Bacteria > Bacillota > Clostridia > Christensenellales > UBA1242 > Caccovivens. The sequence goes on along the minus strand of CALVUB010000075.1, from coordinate 1,481 downwards.
TCTGCTCTATCAAAGGCACTTTTTCATGAAGAGGTGAGCGAGAAGGTTTATCACACACTTATTGAAAAGGTGCATGAAAACTTGCCTGTGCTTTTTAAATATTTTGACTTAAAAAAGAAGGCGCTTGGACTTAAAGATTTCTATATTTATGATTGTTTGGCAGACATTTCTTCTAAAAAAAGAGAAAAATATAGCTATGATGAGGCAATCGAACTTTTAAAAAAGGCGCTCGCTCCACTCGGAGAAGAATATGTCGCTCTTCTTCAAAAGGCAAAAGATGAACGATGGATTGATGTTTTCCCAAACGAAAATAAGCGCTCAGGTGCTTATGAAAATGGTATTTATGATGCCCATCCTTTTGTGCTTTCCAATTTTGAAGGCGACCTTGAATCAGTTTTTACTCTTGCACATGAACTCGGACACGCAATGCACACATACTTTTCAAACAAATTTCAACCAAGACCAACAGCTTCTTACACCATTTTTTTAGCAGAAATTGCAAGCACGACAAACGAAATGCTTTTGCTCTCTTACCTTCTAGACAGAGCTAAAGGCAGAGAAAAGATAAAACTTTACAATAAATTGTTTGATATGGTCAAGTCTACAATTTTCAGACAGACAATGTTTGCAGAGTTTGAAGAAAAAATCCACAACTTGCAAGAGGCAAGTCAGCCACTTACCAAAGAGCTTTTGTGTGAGGAATATTTCAAACTTAACAAGCTCTATTTTGGCAAAGTGAGACTGATAAAAGAAATTCAATATGAATGGGCAAGGATTCCTCACTTTTTTACAGAATTTTATGTTTACAAATATGCAACAGGTTTTGTTTGTGCCATAAATTTTGCAAACAGAATATTAAGTGGAGAAAAGGGTGCTCTTGAAGACTATTTCAAATTTTTATCAGCTGGCTCTAGCGACAATCCTTGCAATATTTTGAAAAAAAGCGGTTGCGACCTAGAAAGTGGCAAAGCTTATGAGGTTGCATTTGACTTTTTAAAAGGGATTTTGAAAGACTGGCAAAAAGAGATGAATTAACAAAAATCTGCACAGATAAGGTGCAGATTTTTTTAACATCTTGAGTGGCTATTTTGGCAAAGTCCAAAAAGCGCTCCTGCCAAGAAATACACTGTGTTTATGTTGTAATTGCATGGGTTTTGACAAGGCAACCATGGAATGCATGGACTGCAAAAGGATGGTGAAGGAAACAGGCAACCATTAAATTGTGGACAGCATGAGCGAAGGTCTACAAATGACCCTTGTCGATAGTGATTTGTTATCATTTTTGTCTCCTTTATTTTTGGCAGGCGAGGGAAAGCTCTTTGTTTTGCCCGTCAGGGCAAAGCAAAGGTTTGCCTTTTTTTCAAAAAGGCAAGAAAATTTTTAAACTGGGTTTAAAAATTTTTGCTTTCCCTCGCTCCAAAGTTTTCGTTATCAAACAAACATAAAATTAATAAGATACCTTATGGCAAAATTTGGCATTT
>CALVUB010000074.1 GCA_944363385.1 uncultured Clostridia bacterium | reverse complement strand
GTCAAGGTCAAAAGTTTTAGTTTTATAAATTGCTGGCAATTCCTCTGGTTCTTCTTCCAAAAATTCAAAAGGAAATTCAACCACTGTTCTGCCCTTCTTTTTATCCTTTCTCTTTTCATTGTTTCGCCCAATTTGTTTTTCCAGTTTTGGATGCGCATGGTCAATGTTGTCATACATATTATCGCTTGTCACTTCACATCTGAAAAGCAATCCTTTGCTTGAAATTGTAATTTCAAGTTTGTCTTGTTTTGCAACTTTGTAAAGCACAACCTTTGCATTTGGGTCATCATCAAAATACTTGTCAAGTTTTGCAAGTTTATCCTCTATGATTGTTTTAATTCTTTTTGTAGCTTTGTAGCCACCTCTTTCTAAGATATCAATTTTCATATCTTCCTCCTTCAAGTTTATTGTAGCAAAAAGTTTGTTTTTTTCCAAATAATTTGAAAAGGTTTTCAATTTCTTTTACCAATTTATTCATTTTCAAAAGAAAGTGACTCACCTTTAACATCAATAATAATTATTCCTTCATTTTTAAGTTTACCCATCAAAATCATTTCTGCAATATTATCTTCAATCTCCTGTTGAATAAACCTTTTTAATGGTCTTGCTCCATATTCAGTGTTTGAGCCTTTCATAACCACATAGTCAAGCGCGTCCTCAGTGATTTTAAGAGATAGATTTTTCTCTTTAAGGCGTTTATTTATATTTGAAATTAAAATTTTTGCAATCTTGACAAGGTCTTCGTGAGTAAGAGGCTGAAAAACACAAATAACATCAATTCGATTGATAAATTCTGGCTTAAATTTGTGTTTTAAGGCGTCCATATAAATCTTTTTGCTGTCAATTTCTTCCTCTTCCTCACCGCCAAAGCCAAGATTTCGGCGATGCTCTCGAACTTCGTTTGCCCCAAGGTTGCTTGTCATGATGATAATGGTGTTTTTAAAGGACACAGTTCTGCCTTGTCCATCAGTCAATCTGCCATCGTCAAGAATTTGAAGAAGAGCATTGAAAATGTCTGGATGAGCCTTTTCAATTTCATCAAAAAGCACAACTGAGTAAGGGTGACGGCGCACCGCTTCAGTAAGTTGTCCGCCCTCCTCAAAGCCTACATAACCTGGAGGCGAGCCAATGAGCTTTGACACAGAATGCGATTCCATATACTCACTCATGTCAATTCGAACAATGTTGTTTTCATCATCAAACATTGCCTCCGCAATCGCTTTGCATAGTTCTGTTTTACCAACACCAGTTTGCCCCATAAACAGAAATGAGCCTATTGGTCGTTTTGAGTCTTGCAATCCAACCCTTGACCTTCTGATTGCCTTTGCCACAGCAGAAACAGCCTCATTTTGTCCGACCACGCGTTTATGCAAAATCTCTTCAAGATGAAGCAGTCTGTCTTTTTCGCTTTCTGTGATTTTTGTCACAGGAATTCCTGTCCACTTTGCCACAACATCAGCAATTTCATTTGCGCCTATTGCTTTTATAGCATTCTTTTCACCCTTACCAAAAAATTTTTCATTTTTCTTTTTTAGTTCGTTTTCAAAGTTAATAATTTCTGACTGCAGTTTTGCCGCTTTTTCATAGTTTCTTTGCAAGCTTGCCTCATCTCGGCTGGCTGAAAGCGATTTTATTTTCTCTTCCACCGCTTTTATTTCTTGAGGTTTGACGGTGAAATTTACCTTTGCTTTACTGCTTGCCTCATCAATAAGGTCAATAGCTTTGTCTGGCAAGCTTCTATCTGAAATATATCTATCCGATAGTACTGCTGCAGCCTCAATTGCCTCATCAGTGATTGTGATTTTGTGGAAAGCCTCATAGCTGTCTTTAAGCCCTTTTAAAATTTGAATTGTCTGCTCTACTGATGGCGGATTTACCATGATTGGCTGAAATCTTCGCTCAAGAGCTTTATCTTTTTCAATAAACTTTCGATATTCATCAGTGGTTGTAGCGCCAATTGTTTGCATTTCACCACGAGCAAGGTATGGTTTAAGCATATCGGCAGGGCTGGTTTCACCCTTCTCGCTACCAGCCTGCGCAAGTGTGTGAATTTCGTCAATAAAGACAATAATATTTTTGCTTGCAATAATTGTTTCGATAGCGTCTTTTAGTTTTTCTTCCATGCTTCCACGATATTTTGTGCCTGCCATAAGCCCACCAATTTCAAGCGAATAAATGACCTTATCTTTAAGTATTTCAGGCACATCACCTGCAACAGTTGCCTGAGCAAGCCCTTCAACAACTGCGGTCTTTCCAACTCCTGCCTCACCAATAAGCACAGGATTATTTTTTGTTTTTCGACAAAGAATTTCCACCAGCCTTTCAATTTCTTCTTCTCTGCCAATAACAGGGTCAAGTTTATGCTCTTTTGCCTTTAAAGTGATATCTGTGCCCATGTCGAGTAATTTTTCTGGCAAGGTGCTTCCAGCTTGTTTGTTTGTTTTGCCTTCTTTTTCTTCGCTTTGCGCCGGATTGTTTGCTTGCAATGCCCTTATAACCTTGCCCCTTAAAGCTTCAATATCGATATCAAAAGGCCCTTGCAAAATGCGATAAGCCACCGAGCCACTTGAAGAGAGAAGGGCAAGCAATAGATGCTCTGTGCCCAAAAAAGAATGGTTCATTTGCAGTGCGATTTCTTGAGCAATACGAAAAAGGTCTTTGGTTCTCGGTGTAAGTTCCACCTCATTTGAAAAAATTATATCACCATCAGAGTTTTCTTCAAAAAAGTTGAACATAGCGCTTTCTGTAACGCCCTCTTCTGCCAAAATTTCGCTTGCAAGGCAGTCAGAGACTGCAGTAAGTCCATACAAAATATGCTCGCTTCCAATAAGGTTTGAGCCAAATCTAAGTGCAATTTTGCTTGCATTTTTTATAACTTTTTCAATATTATCTGAAAAAGAAGATGATTGATAATTCATAATTACCTCCTTTGAACGAGTTTTCCAACCTCTTTAGATATATACTCCGCTCTAAGTATGTTTTCCTTTTTATTTTCAAAAAAATCAAAAATTTCTTTAAGGTTAGCCTCTGCCCCCTCATAAAACAGTTTCATAAATTTTTTGTCATCTTTTATGTCTAAAAATTCAAGAGAAGCGCCAAATTTAACATCGGCAAGAAGAGAGAGCATTTCGTCTTCTTCAAGGCTGTGGCAATTTGATAAAATGCCATAAGCGCGCAGAGCTTTATTTTTGACTTTATCATATTCTTGCAAAAGAATCTCCTCTCTTGCCCTTTTTTCTTTTTCAATCACATCATAAATAAATTGACTGACCTTATCAATTATCTCATCTTCGCTATAGCCAAGCGAGCCTTGATTTGAAATTTGATACAAGCTCCCTTTCGCTCTGCTTCCTTCGCCATAAATTCCCCTAATAGTCAACTCCTGCTCTTTTGCTGATTGATAGAGAATTTCTATTTGTTCTTGCCACTCAAGAGCTGGCAAAAAAAGCATGACAGAGGCGCGCATACCCGTGCCAAGATTGCTTGGAGAAGCTGTGATAAAACCCAGTTCATTGTCAAAGGCGATAGGAAGAGAACGCAAAATTTCATCATCAATTTTGGAAAGTCTGCGATATGGCTTATACAGATTAAAGCCATTTTCCATGCACTGCTCTCTTATGTGGTCCTCTTCGTTTATCATAACCACAAATTTTTCATCTTCACTGATTGCAAGCGAAGAGATATCTTTGTTTTCGATAAGTTCTCGGCTTATAAGATGCTTTTCAAACATTGCGTTGCATTCATTAAGCGTGCATTCGCTAAGCCTTATATGTGAAAAAACCTCAAATTTCTCGAGAGTTTTTATCACTGCATTTGTAATATAATTTGCATCAATATCGCTGTCAAGCTTGGTATAAAATTTTAGTCCATCAACATTTCTTGCAAGGCGAATGCGAGAGGATATGGCAATATTGTCAAATTCTTCCATCATCACCTCCAGCTTTTTTGCCTTTGTGTTTTTTGCCTTTGTAAAGCTTATGCACAAGGTTTTTGAGTTCGTCAATTTCTTGATAACACCTT
>CALVUB010000073.1 GCA_944363385.1 uncultured Clostridia bacterium | reverse complement strand
CCCCATATTTTAAGATGCAGTAAACATCAATATATATTCTGTTGTCGATATGACTTATTTTAATTCCCTTGGAATAAGATTCTTTTTTTAATAGTTCTCGGGCGCTGTCAACAACGGATTTAGAAACAAGATCGACCACACCATAGCAGTCAAGCACAGCATAACCCGCAACAACCCTGATTGAGTTGTCGGAGATAGAAATGTTGCCATAGTAGTTGTTTGTATCGACTGTCAAAGGAAAAAGCCCCCTTAAAACCAAAATTACAGAGTGACTGTAAAACAAAACACTCCTCTTAGATATATTACTACACAAAAACAAAAAATACAAATATTTTAGCGGACTTTTTATAAAAATTTTACTAAAAAATCAAATAAAAGAAAAAATTTTGAAAAAAGAGTTGATTTTTTTGTAAAAATTTGATATAGTAAAGTGCAAAGATAAATTAAGATAACTATTGGAGGAAATTATGAGCAGAACATGTGACATTTGCGGAAGAGGAAAATCAACAGGAAAACAAGTTTCTTTCTCAAACAAAAAATATAACAGAACATATGAACTCAATCTTCAACAAACAGTTGTTGAAATTGATGGCAAGCCTGTTAAGGTTAAAGCATGCACAAAATGCATTAAAACAGCAAAAAAAGCATAACTTTTCGCGAGTGTTTTTATATCGCTTGGGTAGTTTTACCCAAGTTTTTTTGTTGGCTCAAACAAGCAAGTTCTGTGTTGGCTCAAACAAGGCTGTCATCTTTGGCAGACCCTTCAAGTCATGTAAAAGGCTGGAGGCTTTACTCTTCCTCTTTCTTTTGAAATCTCTTAAGAATTGCCGACATCCATCTTGGTGCTTTGATGCAAATGATGCGAAAATTCTTTTCCTCTTTTTGTTTTTTCATAATATCTTTTATTCCCCTTTCTTTCTTTTTGTGCAAGGTTTTTGGCAACCGTTGCATTTCTTTTTTCTTTTAACCGACCTAATCACAAAGCAGATAGACAGCAAAATCACAAGCAGGCCTAATGCGCTTATAGCCACCTTCCACCAGCCAAAAATTTCAATCAAAAGTGATAAGTTATAGACCATCATTGCCAAGAAATAGGCAACCAGAAGTTCTATAACCACCCCAATAAATGTCCACTTTTTGCCAATTTCCTTGGATAAAACGCCCACAGAAGCAAGGCATGGAAAATAGAGCAGACAAAACACGAGATATGACAAAACAGACGCGCTTGAGGCAAAATATACCGCGCTGTTTGGATTGTGAAGAGAAGAGCCAATCTCGCTTTGCCCATCAACGCCATTAAAGAGTGCAATCGACGAAAGAATAACCTCTTTTGCAATAAGTCCAGCAATCAGCGCTGAAACAAGCCCCCAACTTCCAAAGCCGAGCGGTGCAAAGATTGGCGAAAATATTTTGCCAAGCCCTTCAAGCATGCTTTCGCCACCGCTTGCTTGCACAAATTCAAAAGTGAAAGAAAAGCTTGACAAAAGCCATACGATAACATTCATAGCAATGATAAGCGTTCCAACCCTCACCAAAAATTCTTTGGTGTTGTCAAAAAGCACTTTGAAAACCTGTTTTACTCTGACCATGCGATATGGCGGAAATTCAAGGATAAAAGACTGCTCTTTGCTTTTCAAAATGGTCTTTTCATAGATAAGGCTCATGCTTACCGCAACAACCACTCCAAGCAGATAAAGCCCCATAATCACAAAGATATTGCTCGCCCCAAAAAATGCTCCACCAAGGCACACATAAATTGGAAATTTTGCCGAACAGCTCATATATGGCGTAAGAAGTGCTGTCTTTATTTTCGCGTTTTGGTCTTCCATGTTTCGAGCCGTCATAATCGCCGAGGTTGAACAGCCAAAGCCCATCAAAAGAGTGTAAACGCTTTTGCCAGACAGGCCTACTTTTGAAAGGATGTCTTCAAACACAAAAGCCACGCGCGAGAGATATCCACTGTCTTCAAGAATGGACAAAAAAAGAAAGAGAAGTGCCACCTGTGGCAAGAAGGTTAAAACAGTTCCTACCCCACCAAAAATTGCGTTTTCAAAAAGAGAATAAACCCAGCTTGACGAGCCAGCCACGCCTTCCAGCCAAGCTAGAATTGGCGTTGAAACAAGGCGGTCAAGCGCCATAGCCAAAAGGTCGGAGAAAAATTTGCCAACCGAGAAAAAGGTCAAATAAAACACCAGCGCCAAAATGAGCAAGAAAACAGGAAAAGCCAAAAATTTGTTAAGCAAAATCTTGTCAAGTTTGCTTTCACCATAGATTTTCAAGCTTTTTTCAGCGCATTCAAGAAAAAGGCGGTCAATATAGTCATATCGGCATTTTGCCACCTCTTCCGCTTGCTCAAAGTCTTGAGTTAAACCAAATTGCTGTTTGATGTCTTCGTCATCTTCAAGCAGTTTGATTGCATAAAAAACTCGAGCGCCTTTTGCAATATGTTTTGGCACAAGCGCAAAAACTTTTTCAAGCTTTAAATTTTTAAGATAAGGCAAAGCTACTTTTGAAGTTTTGCCTTTAAAAGCCAAAATCTCATCTTTAAGTTTTTTTACGCTTTCTCTATTTGAAGCGTCAACGGCAACAACAGGCACGCCAAGCCTTTCGCTCAGTTTTTGCAAGTTGATTTTTCTAAGCTTTTTCTTTTCAATTTGATTGACCACAACAATAACATTGAGGTTAAGTTCCATTAGGCCAAGCGTCAAATATAGGTTACGCTCTAGATTGTTATAGTCACAAATGTTGACAACCACATCATTTTGGTGCGACAAAAGATAGTCTGTTGCCACCTTTTCTTCAAAAGACAGACGCGAAATCGAATATATACCTGGCAAATCCACCACTTCAATCTCCTGCCCTTTCCAGACAATCTTTTTTGCCTTTTCTTCAACGGTAACGCCATGCCAATTGCCAACATGCTCATTAGACAAGGTAAGGCTGTTGAAAAGCGTTGTCTTACCAGTGTTTGGATTGCCAATCAAACTCACCCTCACCCTTCAACCTCCAAAAACTTGGCAAGAGAAGAGCGAACAGACAGAAGATAGCCACGAATTTCCACCAAAATAACCTTGCCAAGAAGAGATGAGCGCACCTTTTTCACCTTTTGACCATAGGTAAATCCAAGGTCAAAAAAGCGTCTTCTGACAGCATGAGGACAGGCTTTGCTTACAGAAGAGATGACAAAATATTTGTTAAACTCACAAGACGACAAATTTTGCATATATCTTAGTTTATTTGTCAAAGCGTGGCAAAATGACAAAAAACATGAAAAAGCGCAAATTTGTTTGACCAAGCTTTCTAAATGTGGTATATTTAGTGTAAGAGGTGAAGAGATGAAATGTATATATTGTGGTCACAGCGAAAGCAAAGTGCTTGACTCAAGAAATAGTGACGAAACAAATTCAATCAGAAGAAGACGAGAATGCCTTAATTGTGGCAGACGCTTTACCACCTATGAAAGTGTGGAGCGAGTGCCTGTTGTGGTTATAAAAAAAGACGGTTCAAAACAACCTTTTGACCGAGAGAAATTAAAGCGTGGCATTGTCAAGGCGTGCGAAAAACGAAACATAAAAATGGAGACCATTGAAGAAGTGCTTGATAACATTGAAAAAAGATTGCAATCAATGACTACGCAAGAGGTTGCTTCCACTCGTCTAGCAGAGCTTGCCCTTTCAGCGCTAAAAGCCCTTGACGAAATTGCCTATGTGCGTTATGCTTTGGTTTATAAAAACTTTGACAACACATTTGAGCTGAAAACTTTTTTAAGCCTTTTATAACAAAAAACTGCACTTTTAAATGCAGTTTTTTTTAACTTGTCCACTCAGAGCTTGCCATAATCTCGGCTGTAATGTCGCCAGACCAGAACTGACCAATCCAGCTTAAACTTTTTGGCACTGGACAGCTGTCAGCATTTGGCCACGCAAAGGCAGAAAAGTCTGTGCCTCTTCTGCGTTTTGTTGTTGTGCCGTCAACAGTAAAAATTCCAAGGCAGTTTGTTATTGTATAGTTTCCTTGCCCAGCGGTAAAATTGCTTGCTCCCTCGGCAATAATATAGCAA
>CALVUB010000072.1 GCA_944363385.1 uncultured Clostridia bacterium | reverse complement strand
TAGGTATGAGCCTTGCTTTGAAATACAACAAACAAAACAAAAAAGTTTGGATAATTGGTGGCGATGGCTGGGCTTATGATATTGGCTATGGCGGACTTGACCATGTGCTTGCAAGTGGTGAAGATGTCAACATTTTGGTGCTTGACAATCAATCATATTCAAACACTGGTGGTCAAACAAGCAAAGCTACGCCAACTGGCGCTAGCATCAAATTTAGTGAAAATGGAAAAACTTTGCGCAAGAAAAATTTGGGACTTATGGCGCTTAATTATAAAGATGTTTTTGTTGGTCAAATTGCTCTTGGAAAAGATATGACGCAGGCGATAAAAACGATAAAATCAGCCCAAAACTATAAAGGCCCAAGCCTTGTGATTGCTTACTGTCCTTGTGTAAACCAAGGCTATGACCTTTCTCGCTCGCTTGAAGAAGAAAGACAGGCGGTCGATTGCGGTTTTTGGCCATTATTTAACTTTGACCCAGAGAAAAACACGCTAACTCTTCACAGTCAAATGGATGAAAAACTTTATAAACAATTTTTGCAAAATGAAAGAAGATTTACTCTTACCTTTGAAAACGAAAAAGAAGAATTGCTTACCAAACAGCAACAACAGGCGAAAGAAGAATTTGAAATTTTAAAACAAAAAGCAAAAAAAGACTAAAAATTGAAATCGATTGATTTTAAGTGCTAAATATGCTAAATTTATGCTTTTTTCTAGAAAAAAGTGCGCAGGTTTTGCGCATTTTTTCAGCAAATATGCTCTTTATCCAAAAATTTGTTTATCTCTTTGATATATTTTTTCTTATCAACATCATAGCTTTCGGTATGTTTTGCACCATTTGCAATATAGATATTTCGCCTTGGCTCATCAAGGCTGTTATATATATTGTAAGCCATTTCTGTGGGCACAAAATCATCTTCACTGCCATGAATGATAAGAATTGGCAAATTTGTTTTTTTGAGCTGTCTTATTGCGTCTGCTTGTCTCATGTCATAACCATTTTTTCGATTGGCGTAAGATGTGAAAAGATTGAGAAAAAACTTGGTATGAAGTTTGCCTTTTTGATAAATGTGACTGACTTCTTTGAAAGTGTTATCAAATCCGCAGTCTTCAATTATGCCCACAACATGACAATCAAGTTTTTCACAACTTGCCATACAAACTGCACTTGCACCCATGGACTGACCAAACAAAAGCACTTTAGAGTATGGTTTTTCTTTGGCGATAAATTCACACCACTTTATCACATCAAGCCTGTCAATCCAACCCATGCCCACAAAATCTCCTTCGCTTGTGCCATGCGCGCGATTGTCAACCGCAAGCACATCCAGACCACGCTTTAAAAAAATGTCAGCATATTTTGCCATATCAACATAATTTCCACCATAACCATGCACCAAAAAAGCCACACAATTCGAGCCGTTATCTAAAAATTTGCCTCTAAGTTTTAGCCCGTCATAAGAGGTTATCATAACATCTTTAAAATGGTGTTTAGACCAAAAATCAATCTCTTCTTGACTGTTTTTCTTTCTTTCAATTGATTTTTTTACTCTGCCTTTTCGTGCAAAAATTGTGTGATAAATACCTGCCCCTATCACCACATAAAGCCCAAGCCCCACCAGCAGACCAAGCATAAATGCAAGCAAAATCCACGCCAAAATTGTCATATTAACCTCTTTTAAAATAATGTTTTTTAATATTTTTATGAGAGGCAAGTTAAAAATAAAACAAAAAACGGCTAAATATTAGCCATTATTCAACAATTGCTTTGACGCTTTCTCCATTTTCGGCATCCTGATAAGTGAGCCAATAGCCAAAACCCTCTTCATTTCCCTCATCAAGCGCAAGCCAAGAAGGCTGGCCTGAAAGCTGGCGAGGCGGATTTTTTTGATATACACCAGGCACGCCATAACATATATATTTGACTTTGCCTTCTTCCATAATCAATCCAAAAACATAAAAGTCATCGCCGTCAAGGCTGACTTTAACCCACTTTGAATCAGGAAAAATACTTTCAAGATAGCCTTCTTCTTTGTTTTCGGCAAAAAGTTTGTCAATTTGAGGTTTAAGTTCTTCATAAAAAGTTTGTGCTTTCTTTTGTGGTGGCGAAGTTGTCATCTCTTCATCAGAGTTTGAAAGAGTGGAGGCGTAAAAATATTGTTTATATTTGCAGTTTTCACATCTCGAGCAAAACTGCTCATCAAGCGCTTTTTCAATTTCCGCTTTTTCTTCATCGTTATAGTCAAGCCCATAATCATCTAAAATTTCTTCGACTTCTTTCACATTCTCAGCCCCTTTGACAGCCTTCACCACTGCATCAAGCCCTTCACTTTTACCCTCTAACGCTCCAAATAAAATTGGTTTCGCCTCGCCATTATAGACTTTGACGATCGCACAAGAAAAATCACCTAAAAAAGCGCTCTCTTCAGAAAGAAAAGTATAAAGCGCGCCCTCTTTATGTGTCAGCCCTGCTTTATAAACTTTATCATTTGAATATATGCCAAGTGTCAAAATACCATTAGGCATTTCTGAAAAATTGTAAAGCCTAACTGTGCCAAAAACATCACCACCTCTGCTTTCGATAGAAAGAACTGCCTTTTTATCTGTTCTGTCTGGGTCGGACAGCACCAAACTTTTCTTGATTTTAATTGTTGACATAAAAACACCTCTATATTTATTTTATTACATAACATATATGAGGTGATTTAATATTTTTGTTCATTTTTATTGATTTTTAGCGAAAATTGTCGTTATTTTCCAAGTTTTTTCAAAATAGTTCTTACAATGATCTTAACATCAAAGCCTGCTTCTTTATAGATTTTTTCACCACTTCCACTGCCTTGATAGTCATCTACGCCAACAAACAAACCTTTTTCGCCGATATATTTTTGCCAAACTGAGTCATTTGAAGCCTCTATCGCAACCTTAACCTCCCCGTTTAGCACCTTTGATTTGTAAGCTGGAGATTGTTTGTCAAAAATCTGAGTGCAAGGCATTGAAACCACAGAAGTAGCCACCCTCTTTTCAAGTTCTTGTTGAACTTTAAGTGCAAGTGCCACCTCTGTTCCAGAAGCAATTATGGTCACCTTAGCGTCTTTTTTGCCAGATTTTAAAACATACCCACCAGAAAGCGCACCTTTAAATTTGCTTTCGACAGCTTCCATTTGATTTTTTGCCAAGATGATAGCCACAGGACCAGCATTACTTAGCGCATACTGATAACAAGCAAGAAGCTCGCTTGCATCACTTGGTCTAAACACGGTCAAACCTTCAATTGCGCGAAGTTGTGCAATTTGTTCGATTGGCTGATGAGTTGGGCCATCCTCTCCAATCAAAATGCTATCATGCGTGAAGAAATATATCACACTAAGCTTCATCATCGCGCTTAGGCGAATGCTTGGAAGCATATAATTTGAAAAGGCAAGCAAAGTTGAGCAGAATGGGATATAGTCTTCATAAAGCGCAATACCATTGCAAATTCCAGCCATGGCATGTTCACGCACTCCAAAATGTATATTTCTTCCACGCCTATTTGCTGATGAAAAATAGCCTCCATTTTCAATAAATGCTTTTGTAGATGAAACCACATCAGCACTTCCACCAATCATTTGCAGGTATTTTTCAGCAATTTCGTTTAAGATGGCTTTGTTTAAATCTCTTCCGCTCATGCCCTCATATTTATACGCAGAACGCTCAAGTCTTTCATAGTCAATCTTTTTGCGGTCAAAATAATTGGTAAATTGTCTGTAAAGCTCAGAATTTGAGTTTGCATAGATGGCAAGTTGTTGGTTCCATTTTTCATGCTCAAGTTTGCCCTTTCTTGCACTTGCCATGCACCAGTCGCGCACGTCGTTTGGTACAAAGAAGTTTTCATTCACGCCAAGTTTTTTATTGAAAGCTTTAAGCTCTTGTTCGCTTAACACTCCAGCATGAACAGCAGAAGTCCCCTCTTTGTCCGTTCCAATTCCAATAGTAGTTTTGAAAATTACCAAAGTTGGTCTAGTGGATTTTTTTGCTTTTGCAATAGCACGTGAGCAAGCTCCAAAATTGTTCCCATTTTTCACTTTAATAACGTTCCAACC
>CALVUB010000071.1 GCA_944363385.1 uncultured Clostridia bacterium | reverse complement strand
ATTACACAAGCAGTTTAAATCCTACCTGGAACTTTCTGTACATATTGTTGCCTGCCCTTCAACTCATAATGGTTGCCGTAAGATTTTATAACTATAAATATCATACTAGTTGGATTCCAAAACAAATGGTTTCATTTTGGGCAATTTTAGGTTATACCGCTTTAATTATTGGTGCTGTGATTGGTTTGAACTTTATTTTTGGGCTTAACACAACAAATTTTGCTCTATATTCCACCACTTTAATTTTGCCGATTGTATTAATAATCATTGCTCTTCCGATATCATACTTAATTCAAAAATCGCTTATTGTAAGGCATTGGAAATGATTGGCATAAAATTCTGGCAGGCTAAGTCCTGCCTTTTTTACGCCTACTTATCAATCTCTTTTAGCATCCAATCTGCATATACCCCATAGCCTTTGGTTGGGTCTTTTAGAAAAACATGAGTCACCGCCCCAACAATTTTGCCGTTCTGTAAAATTGGTGAGCCACTCATTCCCTGCACTATTCCGCCAGTTAGCTCTAAAAGGCGTTTGTCAGTAACGCGAAAAACCATGCTTTTGTCATCTTCTGTTGCTTGATAGCTAGCTTTGATAATTTCAATTTCATATTCTTCACGAATGCCACTTACACTTGAAACAATGCAGGCTTTGCCAGGTCTAACGCTCAATCTCCCACCCAACCGAGCGGATAGATTGGTGTCGACAACATGTGAGCTGTCATCATATTTTCCAACGATACCAAATTTTGTGTTTTTTGTTATATTTCCATTTTTTTGCGATTGCGTGAACAGACATTTGAGTTGCCCTGGTTTGTTGACCTGCCCCTTTTCAATTCCAAGAAGCGAACAATTATAGACGCTCCCCTCGCTTAGTGGTATAGTGTTTTCTCCACTTGCATCAGTTACTGGATGACCTAGGGCTACAAAGCTAAGGTCAGGTTTGACAAATGTAAGTGTGCCAATTCCTGACAAATCATCTTTAACCCAAACTCCAAGATGGTTATCTTGATTTTTGATATAGTTGATTGTTAAAGTTTTTGGTTTGTTATTTCTTAAAATCTCAATAGTAAATGGTTTTTGGTCGAGACTGTTGTTTAAAAATTTTTCCAAGTCAGAAACAGAAGTCAAATCAGTGCCATTTATTTTTAAAATTATGTCTCCGTTTTTCAAAATTTTGTTTGACGCCACTTTGCCACTTTCTGGGTCAACGATTGTGTTGCTCACAACGATTGCGCCCTTAGTGGAAACATTGAGACCGATTGGAACGCCACCGATAAAAACCTCTTCTTCAGGCAAGATGTCAACTTTCACCTTTTTGACAGGAATAAATCCAAAAAGTTTAAAGACAACAGTCCCGCTTTTTTCATCTTTTTCACCAGTCTCTAGCTGATTATTTTCAAATTCTGCAGAATAAAATTGACCTAAACTTTTATCTTTGTTTAAATTTTCAATCTCTTCAAGGTTTGTGTAAAAATTGTCTGGAAGTTTATTTAATGGCGCAAAATTAAAACTACCAAACAGCGAAGAAATCAAAAAAACAATCAAAAATATGTATGATACAAATATTGTTTTATTTTTCTTTTTCGGTGGCATTTTTTCTCCTATAAGTTTTGTATTAACATGATCGGTCTCTATCTTTTTGCAAGTTGAAAATGCAAAATAAAAAGACCAACCTTCAAAGGTTAGTCTATGTAGATTTTTGTTTTTTATTTATTCTTTATAATCTGGATCTCGAAAATAGCTTTTTATGTTATCCGGTATACTAAGCCATTCAATTGGTGTAAGCAAATCTCCTTTATCAGAAGCAAAAGTTAAAAATTTTTGAATGCTTTCTTCAAAATTAGAGTAAACATTTGAAACTCGGCAATTTTGATCAGCATTCTTTTTATCATAGTCAGTGCAAGGAGCCCCAATTGCCTTGTAATTGCAATAGTTTTGAACAAGCTCTTCAAATTCTTCAGATTTTTCTTTGGCATAAAGTGAAATTAAAGAGTTATTGTCAAAAGAGCCTATAAAGCTTTCTATAAATCTTTGATTAGATTGTATAAAGGGCAGAAGCCGGTCAAATTCTTCTTTTGTATCAGAGTCATCTGTAGGCAAATGAGGTTTTCTTTTATTTGCTTCCTCTTCTAATGATATAATTTGTTTTTTCTTTTTGTTTTCTCCTAACTTATATTTTTCCTTATCAATGTAATATGCTTCTATATCGTCATCAAAATTTGGTTGTTCTTCCAATGTTTTATAAAATTGGTTGAGTTTTTCCTCTCTTTGAGCTTTGATTTGGTCTATATGCCTATAAGCATAAGCTAATGGCGGAGGTAGATTGTCGTAATCTAAACTATTAAACATTTTGTTGTCGTATGCTATAATTAACAAATCATGCACGAAAGGTATAAACATTTTCAGTTCTTTTACAAGTGTTCTCAACCAAGGATTTGCCATATTGTTACCATATTCGTCCGACCATTTTCTTAAGGTTTTGATGTTAACCAATAATTGTATTAGATCCCAATATTTTGTCTCTTCAGATTTGCTATACATTTCAAACAATTTGCTAAAACTTGGATAATCATAGAAAGGATCGTCAAAAATCCTTGTATATTGATAATAATATGCAACATATTTCTTTGCATTATTGTATTTTTCCTTATCAGTGAAAGGCAAACTTTTTTCTAAAAATGAATGAGGAAAGTCTCTCATATCTAAAAGGAAATGATATCTTTTCATAGGTCCACCTCTTTTGTATATATTTATTCTATCATATAATTCGGTTTTTATCAAGAGTAAAATCAAAAAAAAGTAAACTTTTTCAAGTTTACTCTTCTTCATCAGGCATATTCACATTGTGATAAACTTCTTGAACATCGTCAAGGTCTTCAAGCATTTCAATCATACGGTTGAATTTTGTAAGTTTGTCTTGGTCAAGGTCAACATAAGAGTCTGGTACGAGTCTTGTTTCAGCATTTATGATTTCATAACCTTTAGCCTTCATTGCATCGGCGACATTGTTATGGTCATTTTGTTCAGTTACAACTTCGCAGACATCTTCATAATCAACCACATCCACTGCACCGCTTTCAAGAGCGTCCATCATAAGAGTGTCAACATCTTTTCCTTCAAGGCTGACTTCAACAATTCCTTTGCGGTTGAAAAGATAACTTACGCAACCTGTTGCACCAAGCGAACCGCCAAACTTGTCAAAAGCATGACGGACATCGCCAGCAGTTCTGTTTTTGTTATCAGTCAAGCATTCAACAATAACTGCCGACCCACCCGTACCATAACCTTCGTAAGTGCAACTTTCATAGTTTACTCCAGAAAGCTCGCCTGCAGCTTTTTTGATACTGCGTTCAATAGAGTCATTTGGCATATTGTTTTGTTTTGCTTTTGCAATAACATCGCGAAGCTTTGGATTGGAAACTGGGTCAGAGCCACCAGCTTTAACGATAACTGCAATTTCTCTGCCAATTTTTGTAAAGATTTTTCCCCTTTGAGCGTCACTTTTGCCCTTTCTTGCCTGTATGTTGTGCCATTTTGAATGTCCTGACATATTCGTTATTCTCCTTATGTTTTTATTTTAATTTTTTTGCTTTTTGTTGTCAAATGTATTGAAGGATTTGCTAAAAAGTTGAGGCATAAATTTGATACATAATAATTGCGCCTGAAATGGCAGCATTCAAGCTTTCAACGCCTTTTTCCATTGGAATAGAAAGAGTTTTTGAGCATAAGTTTGAAATTTTTTCGCTAACGCCCTGTCCTTCATTGCCAATTGCAACACCAACAATGCCTTGAAATTTTGCTTTGAAAACATTTTCACCATACATATCAGCTTTATATATGACCAGATTATTGTTTTTTGCCAGTTTTGTGAATTTATCTTTGCTTGTTGAATAAATTTTTGCGTTGAAAATTGTGCCGACCGAGCTTCTTACAAGCTTTGAGTTTGTCACTTTAACGCTATCAAGCAGATAAATATGTTTAAACCCACAAGCCACCGCTGTGCGAATAAGCGTTCCGACATTGCCTGGATCTTGCAATGAGTCAATAACCAAAAAATTTGTTTTTTGCACTGATAATTCAATATATTGTAGGTATTCTGCAATGCATAAGACTCCCTATGGTGTTTTACAGTAAGA
>CALVUB010000070.1 GCA_944363385.1 uncultured Clostridia bacterium | reverse complement strand
TATAGTTTGGTAGACCTTATCCTTATTTAAAAAATAGTCAAAAAGTTTGGTTGCTTTGTTTAAGGTGATAAGAAGCAAGCCTTCCCCAAGCACATCAAGCGTTCCTAAATGACCAGCTTTCTTTGCGCCTAGCAAGAATTTAACTTTATTGACTGCCTTATTTGAAGACATCCCCCTTTCTTTGTTCAAAAGTAGTATAGCAGACTCTTGCATATAAACCTCGCTAATTAAATTTTCGCTTAACTTCTTTTAAAATAAGTTTTGCCACGCTTGTAGCGGTTGCTTTTTGATCTACAATTTTGCCCGCACAAGCATACAAATGTCCGCCTCCGCCAAATTTTTCTGCAATGTCTCTAACAGCAAAGCCCTCTTTTGCACGGAATGAAAAATAAAACTGCTTTGGTTCTTTTTCGACTACACTAAGCGAAATTTTTGCCTTTTCAAGTTTTATAAGTTCTGAGCTGATTTGTGAAAAATCGTGTCTATTTGCCTTAAGATTTTTCATGTCCAGTTGTGACACGATGCAAAATGCTATATTTTTTTCCATTTTAATATTGTTATATATAAATTGTTTTATATGCAGTTCTTTTTCTGTTATTGAGCGATAATATTGCTCGTTAAACCTAGTCGTATCAGCGCCATAATTTAGAAGCTTATAAGCAGATAAAAAAGAATCGGCATTTGTATTTGTGTTGATAAAAGCACCTGAGTCGGTAGAAAGGCCAGCATATAGGCAGGTCGCGACCTTTTTGTCAATTGGGAAATGGCCAACTTCCAAAAGTTTTAAAACAATTTCAGCGCAAGAACTTTTAGTTGAATCAGTATAGTTATTTCGACCTTGCAAATCTCGTGTTTTGTGGTGGTCAATTAAAATTGAGTTTGTCTGCAAACCAAACACTTCTTCATGCTCACATCTAGAGCGCGTTGGATTGTCAACGCTAATAAAAAGGTCATAGTTATTTTTGTCAAATTTTGCAAGATAAAAATCGTTTCCAAAGATTTTTTCTGCCTTTTGTGTTTGTTTTTCTGATGAGATAAAATCCGCTTTCTTGCCATAAAGCTCAAGCGAATATTTTAGCCCAAGTGCCGAACCAATGGCATCAAAATCGGGTTCGGTATGAGAAAAGATGGCGATAGATGAAGCTTTTTTGATTATTTTTGCAATTTTTTTCAAATCTTTACTCTTCATCATCCCCCTCCTCTTTTGGTATGTTTAAAGTTTTTAAAATTTCATTAACTCGAATACTAGCTTGCCTGCCTTTGTCAATTTCAAATTGAAGTTTTGGCATATATGGCATGTCAACCATGTTTGCAAGCTCGCGCTTAATAAAACCTTCAGATTTCTGCAAAACTTTTATAGTCTCTTCCAGTTCTTTTTGCTCTTCGCTGTCAAGAGCAATCTTCACTTTGCAATATTGAAAGTCAGGAGTGACATTGGCCTCGCTTACATAAACAAAAGGCGAAATCCTAGGGTCATTCATTTTGTTTTGAATAATAATAGATAAGTTTTTTTGCAATTGACTGTTTGCTCTATCAAATCTTTTCGACATAGTTTTTCTCCTTTTATTTAGATTTTAATCGGTTGTGTACATTTAAACTCTTTTTATCACTTCTTTAACATAAAATTCAATTATATCGCCCTCTTTGAAATCGATGTTGTCGTGGAGTTTAATTCCGCATTCAAAACCTTTTGCAACTTCGGCTTTTTCATCTTTGACAATTTTAAGTGAATCAACCGTTGTCTTACCAATTTCTTCATCTCCGCGCTTTACAACTGCGACTGCATTTCTGGTCACTTTTCCGTCTTTTACATAGCTTCCTGCAACCTTTCCTGCAGTTGAAAGTTTAAATACCATGCGAATTTCAGCAGTTCCAATATATTTTTCTTCATATTTAACCGAAAGCATGCCGTTGATAGCGTTTGTGATGTCGTCAACCACATCATAGATAATGTTGTATTCTTTAATTTCAATCTTTGCACTGTCCGCCATGTTTTTAACTTTAACTGACGTCTTTTGATTGAAGTTGATTATAACTGAACCAGTTGTTTGCGCGAGAGAGACATCGCTTTCTGTGACTGCACCAGTTCCGCTATGAACAATGTTAACTTTTGCCTCCTCATTGCGAATTGCAAGAAGGGATGCTTTGAGCGCCTCAACTGAGCCCATAGTATCAGCCTTAAGCACGATATTAAGGTTTTTCAAACTGCCCTCTTGCACTCTGTTCATAAAGGTGTCAAGAGTCACGCCAGAAGATTGAGTTGCACGCTCTTTCTTTATGCGGTCAATTCTTTCTTGAATAACTGCCTTTGAAAGAGTTTCTTCAACTCCATATATCTCATCACCAGAAGATGGCACTTCATTAAGACCTAAAATTGAAACAGGTTTTGATGGCTCGGCAGATTTTATCGATTTGCCTTTGTCATCAAACATTGCGCGCACCTTTCCATAAGTGATTCCTGTCATAACAGAGTCGCCAACATGTAGAGTTCCATTTTGCACGATAATATTTGCAACAGGGCCTCTTGATTTGTCAAGTTCAGCTTCAATAACAACGCCAACTGCCATTTTGTTTGGATTTGCTTTAAGTTCTTGCATTTCAGCGACAAGCAAAATTGTTTGTTTTAAGTCGTCAAGTCCTGCGCCCGTCTTTGCAGAACATGGCACACAAATTGCATCTCCGCCCCATTCTTCAGGTAAGATGTTGTTTTCAGCAAGTTGTTGTTTAACTCTGTCTGGGTTCGCCTCTGGTTTATCCATTTTGTTTATAGCAACAATCATTGGAACGCCAGCTGCCTTGATATGATTGATAGCTTCAATGGTTTGAGGCATAATTCCGTCATCAGCCGCAACCACCAAAATTGCAATATCAGTGGCTTGTGCGCCTCTAGCACGCATCTGAGTGAAGGCTGCGTGTCCTGGAGTGTCGATAAATGTGATTTTTTCGCCGTTAAATTCAATTTGATAAGCTCCAATGCTTTGAGTTATTCCACCTGCCTCACCGCCTACAACATTTGTCTTTCTGAAAGCGTCAAGCAGTGAGGTTTTCCCATGGTCCACATGTCCCATAACGGCCACAATTGGTGGTCGTTTAATAAGCAAACTTTCATCGTCTTCGGTCTTAGCGCTTTCAAGAAGCTTTTCTTCAAACGATTTGCCTGCTTTAAGTTCTAGAGTTATGCCAAAGTCGCTTGCTACAAGCTCAGCTGTTTCAAAATCGATGTTTGAATTGATAGTTGCCATAATGCCAAGTAGCATAAGCTTTTTAACAATTTCATTAACTGGTTTCCCTATTTTTTCACTCAACTCTTTAACAGTAAATTCTTTTGAAGTCATAACCGCATGAGTGATAACTGCAACTTGAATAGGAGCACTTTCCTTTTTCTTTTTTGCAACGTTCTTTCTAGAGCCATAAGAAATTTCTTCAAAGCCGTTCTCATCTTCCACAAACACATTATTTTTTCGAGTTGAAGATGATTTTTTATTTTGAATTTTGCGCTCTTCATTGTTTGAGTGTTTTTGAGCAAATTTTGCCTTGTTTGCTAAATTTCTTTCTGCTTTAACATCAATTTCAGGAGCATCAGAGCTTGCAAAAGATCGGAAACTGTTTGTTTTGGTTGAAACAAAGTTGTTTCCTAGCTTTTTGTTTTGACCTGACTTATTAAAATTTGGTTTTTGATTTTGCGTTTTGCCAAAGCCATCCTTTTTAAAGTCTCTTGACCTTTGGTCATTTGGTCTTTGTGAAGAAAATTTGTTTTGTTTTTGCTCATTATCAAAACGTTTAAATCTGTTTTGACCTGCTTGACTATTGGAAAAAGCTTGCTCACTGGCAGTTAGTTTTACCTCTTGAGCTTTTCCATTTACAACTTTTGTCGCTATTTCTTGTTCAAGTTTTTTCTTGTTTTCTTCTTCAAGCGTAATTGCTTTGGCTCTCGCCTGCAATTTTTGCGCAAAAGAGTCAAGAAGAACTTTTGAAGAACGCACTTCTTTGATATGAGCGTTGATAATTCCTTCTTTTTGCATGTCATGAATAATTTTTAAGTTGTTCAGTGTTTGATTTGCCAAAATTTACTCCTTTTCTTTTCATGATATTATTAGTATAATATAATCATACATATTAGGAGGCCTACCATATGAAAATAGAAAAATTAACAGATAATAAAATCAGAATTATCATGAATATACAAGATATAGAAAAAAATACAAATGATATACATACATTTTTTGATAATATTATTAATTCACAAAATATTTTTTTAGATATTCTTCAAAAAGCTGAAAAAGAAGTTGACTTTCACAC
>CALVUB010000069.1 GCA_944363385.1 uncultured Clostridia bacterium | reverse complement strand
TATACCTCTTGTTTTTATTACCAATAATAGCACAAAAAACTTATAATATCAAGTATTTTGAGCAATTTTTGGTATTTTCCTAAAATAAATTTAAAAAGTATTATATAGTTTTAAGCAGTTTTAAAACACATGATTTTATTAAAAATATAGGCGTAGGTGTATGTAGGTGCACAAGTTTTAAAATTTTTTGTACCTATTATAAAAAATACTAGCATTTTTGCTAGTATTTATAAGGGTTTTATTAGCATAGAGCACAAGTTTTGGTAAAAATATTTTTAAATTGGTAAGGCTGAGGTCATGGGTTCGAGTCCCATCATAAGCTCCAGTAAAACTTGCCTTATGGCAAGTTTTTTTTGTGCTATCGCACAATGCAAACTCACGTTTGCTCTGGAGCCGCTCAGCGTTCGCTCCCGCTCACTGAAAAGCTCCAGTCTCCCCATGTCTAAATTCTGACCTAAACTTCTTTATTTATAAACAAAGATTGCATAAATGATTTGAAGATTTTTCAATTTTAGAAAGTGTTATTAAAATGCAACAAAAGAAAATAGCCTTATTTAAGATAAGTTAAAACCCCTTTTCTTCAAATTGAAGACAAACTTTTTTTTAAAAAACCTCTTGCATTCTCCCCCCCCCGTGATATAATAGAACTGACAAAGATTTTTTTCAAAAAAGGAGAGAGAAAATGGAGAAAAAATACGGAGTTTTGACAGATGTTACAGAAGACGACCTTAAACTTTTAAAGTCAAACCCAAAAGAATTTTGGAAAGGCGTGACAAAGATTGGAGATGATGCGTTTTGGGGTTGTTCAAGTTTAACATCTATAACCATTCCAAACAGTGTGACAAAGATTGGAGATAGGGCGTTTGATGGTTGTTCAAGCTTAACCTCAATAACTATTCCAGAAGGTGTGACAAAGATTGGAAAGTCTGCATTTAAAGGTTCAAATTTAACATCCATAACCATTCCAAACAGTGTGACAAAGATTGGAGATGGGGCGTTTGCTTATTGTTCAAGTTTAACTTCAATAACCATACCAGAAGGCGTGACAAAAATTGGAATGGATACATTTTGGTATTGTTCAAGTTTAACTTCAATAACCATTCCAAACAGTGTGACAAAGATTGGAGATGGGGCGTTTGCTTATTGTTCAAGTTTAACTTCAATAATCATACCGGAAGGCGTGACAGAGATTGAAACTAGTGCGTTTCAGCATTGTTCAAGATTAACCTCAATAATTATTCCAAACAGCGTGACAAAGATTGGATGGTATGCGTTTAAAGGTTGTAAAAGTTTAACTTCAATAACCATTCCTGATAGTGTGACAGAGATTGGAGATGGGGCGTTTGATTATTGTTGGGATTTAACCTCGATAAATATTTCAAATAGTGTGACAAAGATTGAAGGGAATGCGTTTAAAGGTTGTCCAAGTTTAGAAGAATTTAATGTAGAGCCAGGCAATACAAAATATAAAACCACTCCAGATAAGAGATGTTTGCTTGATTCTGATAATAAATTGATTGGGTTTGCACCTGCTGGTCTGACAAGCTATTCAATTCCAGAAGGTGTGACAGAGATTGGAGAATACGCGTTTGTGCATTGTGAAAGTTTAACTTCAATAACCATTCCAAAAGGTGTGACAGAAATTGGAGTGTGGGCGTTTTCTGGTTGTTCAAGTTTAACTTCAATAACCATTCCAAAAGGTGTGACAGAAATTGGAGTGTGGGCGTTTAGAGGTTGTTCAAACTTAACTTCTATAACCATTCCTGAAAGTGTTAAAGAGATTGGCACGGCAGCATTTACCAAGTGTGAAAATTTACGAGAGATTATCATTCCGGAAGGTGTTAAGATTGCGAAAGATGCATTTCAAAATTGCCCAAATTTGACAATAACTTGGGTAAAAGCAAATGAAAAAGCAACTTCTAATGAGTCAGAAACTGACAAACCTGTACGCGTTTTAGGAAAAATACTTGAAAAATTGGGGAAATTATTTAGAAAGCCCGAAAAGGCAAAAACTGAAACAAACAATGCAAATACTGCTAAAAAGACAGAAAATGAAACAAAAAAAGCAGAGACAATTCATAAAGCAGAAAATTCACATCTTGAAGCAGTAGCAAAAATTATACAAATTTTGCAAACATGTCATGAAAAACTTTTACAAGGCACATTGACTAATGATGAAATAGATAAGGTTGTGGCTTTTATTGAAAGCACTCGAAAAGTCATTGACAATGATCCTATTCTTAAAAGATTGGCAGACAAAATTATATCTAAAAAAGAAGAAAACGAAGAAAACGAATAAAAATCACAAAAAACAGGTTTTAAAACTTAACCAAATTTATTTTAGCTATTAAAGCAACAAATAGCAACAAAAAAGTTAATCACAGGGATTTTGTGACTAACTTTTTTTGTTTTATTGGACACCCCAACTTATACCCTATCTTGTTTTGCCTAATGTAAGCGTCTTAAATTTTTCGGTTTTAAAGTTTAACCGCTTTCAAAAAAGTCATTCAAGTTTCAAGTATTGGCTCTATTTAATAAGAAAATTGTTCTCCCCAACTTTTTAATTCAGCAATGATTGTGTTTGAAGAAAATCTTTTACCATTTTCGACAATTGCATTTTTGGCAAGCGCTTGTAAATTTTCTTTGATATGTCCCATTCCGCTACCGCCAGATGTTGCAAATGGTATAATTTTTATGTTAGAAAAATCGTATTGCTCGAGGAAAGTATCAATTATCGAAGGCTCTCTATACCACCAAATAGGAAAACCCAAAAACAAACAATTGTAATCTTTTAGATTATCAATTTTGCTTGCAATTTCAGGTCTAGAAGAGGTGTTTTTCATTTCGATTGAACTTCTAGAATTTTGATTTGTCCAATCTAAATCCTCGTCAGTATATTTCTGCTTTGGCACAATTTCAAACAAATCAGAATTGGTTGCCTTTGCAAGATTTTTTGCAACTTTTTCAGTTGTTCCTGTTGCACTAAAATATGCTACTAAACTTTTCATGTTATCCTCCTTTATTTTTATCAATTTTAACAATTTAACACAAAAGCCACTTTGCTTCATTTTTACGCATTTTGACAAGGCACAAAGCGAAAGTAATTTGCAAAACCATAAGCGATATGCAAATGCCAAAAATATATCTTAAGCCAAGCTCAAAAGTAAAGCCAATAATCAGCGTTCCAATCCCCTTGCCTATATATCCAAAGATATAGCGCAAATTGCTGAAAGTAAACATTTCAGCTTTGTTGCACCTGTTGATGTAAATGCCGTCTGTTTTGTTTTCGTAAGCTCGTGAGAAAAAAAGCGAGACAAAAATGCCAATAAGCAAGACCTCTTTGATTGGGTAGATGACAATGGCAAGATAAAACAAAAACCTCGTGCCAAATTTGATAATAATTGTCAAATAATCATTTTTTGGCGTCAATTTTTTGAGAGCGAGAACTCCAAAAAAATCGCCACAAATACAGCCAATAACAATAAATAGTCCAGCTGTGGAAGAAGAAAAGCCTGCGTAAGTTACTATCGTTAAAAGTTGCATTCCAAGTCCAGTAAAATACGCCATTTGGCTTACAAAAAAATAGAGAAAATAGACACGGAGGATTTTGTCTTTAAAGATGTTTTTTATTATATTTTTTCTGTCTGTATAGAAAATTTTGCCATTTTTTATGGATAAAACGCAAATTGTTGAGCAAAGTGTGAAAACTAGCGACAACATAAGCATAGTGTTATAGTCTATAATCAATGAGCCTATTTGCCTTCCAATCAACAAGCTTGCCAGTAACAGCCCAATGTCGACACCTGCATATTCCACAAGTTTACGAGTGCTATAAGCCCGCTCGCTTTTTAAGATATATGAAATGATTGGATAAGTTGCGGACACAATTAGGTTGTTGACAATAGAGTCAAGAATAAATGCTGTGATACAAAGCCATTTTATTGAGAGAAAGTTTCCAACAAGCATTAAAGACAAAAATAACAGTTTAAACACAAAGATGTTTTTCAACAAAAACAGTTCGTTGACTTTTTTTATGTATTTTGTCATCAAAATAACAATAATCCCAGCTGTGAAAGTTGCACCTGCAACAATCATGCCTATATTTGGTATGGTTATGCCCTGCTGTTTAAGCCAAATCTGAGCAAAGTCCGACCAAACCCCCACTGATAGCCCATAAAAAGCAAGATATATAAAAATTAGCTTGATATTTTTCTTCTGTCCAAATTCCATGTTTCTATTATAACAAATTTTTTTACTATTTTCAGAAAAAAACATGCCGTTTTGATGCAAAAAGACCATTCTGAAATGTT
>CALVUB010000068.1 GCA_944363385.1 uncultured Clostridia bacterium | reverse complement strand
TTTATGGAGGAGGCATTTGCAAGCTATAAACTCTATGACCTTACCAAATTTTATAATCTACCAACTGAAATCAAAGTAACAAATGGCAGGCAAGAAACTGTCAAGGTTGACACTTTTGGCAAATATATGTATCCTCTGACTGAAAATGAAAAAGAAAGCGTTAAGATAAGGTATGAAATTGTTAAAATTTTGGAAGCGCCTATTGAAAAAGGGCAACAAGTTGGAAAGGTTGAAATTTATATCGGTAAAGACTTGCATTTCTCTGAAAAAATATTTACAATAGAAAGTGTAAGGAGAAATTCACTCTGGCAAAAACTTTTTGATGTTTTTGCCGAGTGGTAAAAAACTATGAGATTAAACAAATTTTTGGCATCAGCAGGCATCGCTTCAAGAAGAAAATGTGACCAGCTTATTGGGAAAGGCCTTATCTATGTAAATGGCAAGGTAGTAACCGAGCTTGGGTGCACTGTAAACGAGAAAAAAGACAAAGTTTTCTATGAAGGAAGACAAATCATTCTTCCTTCTTCTTTTGTGTATATAAAACTTAACAAACCAAAGGGTTACGCTTGCACTGCGCATGACGAAAAGGGTAGAAAAACGATTTATGACCTTATCAAAAGCGAAGAAAGATTGTTTTCTATTGGCAGACTTGATTACGACACTGAAGGGCTTATTATTTTGACTAATGATGGCGATTTTGCAAATAAGGTTGCTCATCCAAAGTATGCGATTGAAAAAGAATATCATGTGACTATTGTAGGAGAGATTAAAGAAAGCGAACTTGCAGTTTTAAGAAAGGGCGTGGTGATTGACGGCGAAAGATTGCCATCAGCTAAAGTGGAATTTTTATCAACAGATGGCAAAACCACCAAGCTTTCTGTTGTGATTGATGAAGGTATGAACAGACAGGTTCGCAGAATGTTTGAGGCGATTGGAAAAGATATAAAACTTCTTAAAAGAGTGCGAATTGGGCAAGTTCGGCTTGGTGGCGTAAAAAGAGGCGACTATAGAGACTTGACAACTGATGAGCTGAACGCTCTTGTGAGGGCAGAGTGAAGATCGCAATAATTGGAGCAGGGGCATCAGGACTACTTGCGGGCGGTGTTCTAAGCCAAGAACATGATGTGACCATATTTGATAAAAATGAAAAATGCGGAAAAAAGCTTTACATAACTGGCAAAGGCAGATGCAACCTGACAAATGATTGCGATAAGGAAGTTTATCTTGCCAACACTGTTCGTGGCAAAAAATTTATGATGTCATCAATCAATGCTTTCCCGCCAAAGCAAGTTATAGAATTTTTTGAAAAATTGGGTTTGCCTACAAAGGTGGAGAGGGGTGGCAGAGTTTTTCCACAAAGTGATAAAGCAAGCGATGTGATAAAAATTTTGCAAAAGTTTTGTCAAAATTGCATAATAAAACTTGATGAAGGTGTGATTGATATAGCTTTTGAGAATGCTCAAAATTGTTTTAAAATTACAACCACTCAAAGGATATATAATTTTGATAGAGTTGTCATTGCGACAGGAGGGAAAAGCTACTCAGCAACTGGAAGCACAGGAGATGGTTATAAATTTGCAAAGAAGTTTGGTCATACTATTGTTGAGATAAAACCTGCACTTGTGGCAATTCAATTAAAAGATAGCTTTGTTAAAGCTTTGCAAGGCATCACGCTTAAAAATGTTACTTTAAAGGCAATTGCAGACGGGAAAAAACTTGAATTTTTTGGAGAACTGCTTTTTACCGATAAAGGCTTAACTGGTCCGATTGCTCTTTCTATGTCAAGCCATATCAATAGAGCTGAAAAAGTCGAGCTTTCAATTGATTTTAAACCTGCGCTTGACGAGACTAAGCTTAAAGATAGGTGTCTTCGCGATATTGAAGCAAATAAAAATAAGTCGATATCAACTTTTGCAAAACTATTTTTCCCTAAAGCGGTTGGTAAAGTGGTTTTGGAGCGCATAAAAATTGACGAACAAAAGCAAGTCAATTCTTTTACAAGCAAAGAAAGACAAGACTTTATAGAAATGACAAAAAATTTCAAAGTGGGCTATGACGGACTTTATCCTCTTGAAAGTGCAATCATAACTTCAGGTGGGGTTGACACAAAAGAAATTAATCCAAAAACCATGGAAAGCAAATTGCAAGCAGGACTTTATTTTATTGGAGAAGTGCTTGATATTGATTGCTTGACGGGTGGTTATAACCTCACTAGCGCATTTGCAACAGCCTACGCTTGTGCGAAAAATATGAAATAAAGCGTTTTGTTCTAGAAAAAACAAACAACTTGTAATAAAAAAGGAGGCAGATATGTTTCATTTTGTTCAAATTCTTTTAACTATTCCAGTAAGAATGTGCTTTCCTGCAAAATTTATAGGAAAACAAAACATTCCAAAAGGCGCATGCATCATCTCTAGCAACCATACCTCAAATTTAGATGCTGTGCTTCTTGCTGTTCATACTTGGGAGAAAAAGTTTTATGTTGCAAAAAAAGAGTTATTTAAAAACAAACTTTTTGGCAGTTTTTTAAAAAGTGTTGGTGCAATCAAGATTGATAGACAATCAACTGATGTCGGAGCTATCAAAAATTGCATGAAAACTCTTAAAGAGGGCAAAAAACTTGTGATTTTCCCTGAGGGCACAAGACATGAAAATGAAAATATGGAACTTGGCGAGGTTAAACATGGAGTGGCTATGTTTGCAATCAAAGCGAAAGTGCCAGTTGTTCCAATGTTTATTGCCAAAAAACCTAGGTTTTGGCGAAAAACGACCGTGGTGATAGGCAAACCTTTTACTTTAGAGCAGTTTTATGGAAAAAAGCTTGATAATGAAACTTTGACAGAAGCTAGCGCAATTATTGCTGAAAAAATGGAGAAACTTAGACAAATGACGCTTAATTCTTTGACAAAAAAGAAATAATTTGATATGCTATTTTTAAAGGAAAAATTATGAGCGATAGAATTGTTAAAGATGAAAAATTTGATTTAGAAGCCATTGAAAAAACCTTTGCTTTCTACAAAAAAGGGCAGATGTTTGACGGCGTGGTGGTAATCAAACGTGAGGACGGAGCAATTTTCAACATAGGTGGAAAAAACGATGCTTTTTTGCCACGCGAAGAAGCGGAAGATTTTGATAACATCTTGATTGGTGACCGCTTTAAAGTTGTGATAACAAAATCAAAAAATGAAGAAGGGCTTATTGAGGTGTCAAAAGATTTGGCAGACAATCAAATTTTACAATCTCAAAATGCCACTCGCCTTAAGCTTGGAAGCACCTTTTCTTTTGTTCCTTCTGGTTATGACGAAAACGGGCTCGTGTCAAAAATGGGAGAGTATCAAATTTTTGTGCCAAACAGCGAAGTTTCGGTCAAATTTCATGATAAAAGAAAATGCGTGGGCAAACAGTTCGACGGAGTTGTGACCGAAATTAATAAAGATGAGAAAAAGATTATTGCCAGCATAAAACTTTTGGAAGAGCAAATTCAAAAGACCAATGAAGAGCTGTTTTGGAACTCCATTTTCATCAATAAAATTGTCAAAGGAAAAATCAAGAAAATTTTGCCTTATGGCGCTTTTGTTGAAGTAGGTGGAATCGATTGCTTTTTGCATATTTCAAACATCTCTTACAACAATATCTCTTCACCTGACGAGGTGATAAAGGTTGGCAAGGAATACAACTTTAAAGTTATTGAAGTTGACAGAACAAACAAAAAAGTTGCATTGTCACTTAAAGCTCTTGCAGACAGCCCAAAACTAACTGCAATCAAGCAACTTGAAGTGGGGCAGATTTATAGTGGAGTGGTGGTAAAACTTTTAAAGTTTGGTGCAATAGTAGTGCTTGAAAATGGTGCTAGCGGACTGCTTCATATCAAAAATGCAACCGAAGAAAATAATAGACAAATTTATGAAATTGTCAAACTTGACCAAAAGGTAAAAGTGCAAGTTCTTGATAAAGATGAACAAGAAGAAAAGGTTTCATTCAAGCTTATCGAAATTTTGTAAAATCAATATTTTGTGGCTATTATGTTTTGCATAATACTACAGTTTGTGCTAGTATGCAAAATTGAAAAATAATCAAACTTGCTTTAAGTTCAAAAGATTAAAAATATTGAATGAAATAAAAAAAGGTGTGTAAGCACCTTTGTGCGCTAACGTGGCTCAGTCGGCAGAGCAGTTGATTCGTAATCAACAGGTCGCGGGTTCGATTCCCGCCGTTAGCTCCAAAGAAAAGATAGAACGAGCGGAAAAGTTAAAAGACAAAATCAGACAAGCGACCTGTTGATTTTGAGGGGGACCCCAAAAATCCGGAGGATTTTAGGG
>CALVUB010000067.1 GCA_944363385.1 uncultured Clostridia bacterium | reverse complement strand
AGAGATAGTATTGTGAGAAAAATACTCACACATTGCCCCAACACGTTCTATTTTGCTGGGCAAAGGTTTTTTATGGCTTTGGTCAAAAAGCCCTTCCCCTTCAAGTTTTGCCTTAAGCGCCAAAAATTCTTCATAAAGTTTGCCTTGTCCAAGAGCTTCAACTCTGATGACATTGAAATTCAGTTTGCCTGCCTTTGTGTAATAATTTGGGCTTCCATGACAAACAAGTTTTGCTCCTTCCACAATTTGAGGCGCATTTGCTGGATAAAAGCACACACAAGGAATAGTGGCAGATTCATCTTTAAGCGAAAAATATATCACATTACGCGAAAAACTTACCCCATAAACCTCGCCAAGAAGCGGAATGTTATGAAGCATCTCTTCGCTGTCAAAAATGCGTTTGATATAGCTGTTAAGCTGTGATACTGTGATATATTCTTGCATTTTAATCCTTAAGTTTTTTACAGATTGTTGACAAAACACCATTTACAAAACGAGAACTTTTTTCAGTTGAATATATTTTTGCAAGGTTTACAACTTCGTTTATAACAACAGCAACTGGAGAGGAAAGATATTTGATTTCACTTAACGCTTCATAGATAAGTGCAAGGTCAACTTTATAAACTCGATTAATTTCGTAGCCTATAAGGTTTGCGCTTACAAGTTCTTCAAGTTCTTTTCGATGAGCGGTAAAAGCAGAAACAATCTCTTTGCAAAAAGAAATGTCTTCTTCTTTTTTTAATGAAACAAAAAACTCTTCATCAAAAGTTTTTTCGCTTTCGGTGAAAAGTCTTTCAAAAATAAGTTGAAACGCGCTTTCGCGAGCTTTTGCCCTCATTAGTTTTCTCCTACTCCTTCCTTATCACACACCACACCAAACACGTGGACATTGATTTTTCCTGGTTTTAGCCCTACCATTGAACCAAGCGAATTTTTGATGTTCTCTTGAACTCTATAGGCAATGTCTGGCACAGAATAACCAATATAAACTTTGACATAAACATCGATATTGATTTTGCCGTTAAGGTCGAATTTTATGCTTACGCCTTCACTTTTTGGTTTGATAAGTTTTTTATACCAAGGAAGGTATGCGTTGGTAAGAGACTCAACTCCATTGATTTCTTTTGTTGCTAGATTGATGATTGAAAGAAGAATATCTCTGTCAATTTCGACTTTTCCTTTGTTTTGTAATGTTTTTGTTTTTGCCATAAACAACTCCTATTCTTTTGTATTATAGCATACTTTTTTTGTTTTTGGCAATTATTCTACTGGAATTATTTTAATATTTGCGATATTTGTTTTAAGTTCGGTTTGAATTATAGACACAATTTGAGCCACTTGGTCAGAGGTTAAGCTGGAACATTTAACCACTGCATTAACATTGTTGTCGGAAATTGTAATAACACAATCCTCAAACCCTTTTGCCTTAATAAGTCCTTCAACAACAAGTTCTTTTTCCATTTGAGCAACAAGAGAAAGTCTTGCCTCTTCTGCGTTTGAAATTGCCTCCTCAGTTGAGGTGTCGCTTGCTATGATTGAATCATAATAGAGCATCTCTTGGTCTCTCATTGATTCGCGATCGGTTCTATAAGTTTGAAAATAGTTTGCAGTTTCTGTAACAGGGTCAGAGTTATTTATTGAATTGTTAAGTGCAATGTTAAGATAGGCGGTCACGCCAAGCAAAAGAATCATAGCAGATAAAATGATAATTTTTGTTCTTTTTTTCATAAATCAAATCTCCTTTTATTTTGATGTATAAATTGAAATGTTTGAACTGTTTACATTTACCATCGTTTGCAAAAGTGAAAGAATGTTCATTTTTACAGAAACACTTTTTGCTCCAGCACACACAACAACAAGCCCTTTTACGACTGGATAAATTTCTTCAGTAAGAACAGGTTGTCCATCCACCATAACGACTGTTGTTGATGTTGTGGTATTTCCGCTGGCCGATAACTTTGTTTCTTCTTCAGTAAGGTAGACATATTCAAAGCCTTTCTCAAGTGTAATCATCACTTCTGCCTCGCCTGCCCCTTCAATTTGTGAGATTACATTTTCAAGTTTATTCTCAAGCTTTGCCACATATTCCTCAGAAGTGGTTAAATTTTCAGAAAGAGTGTCGTCATTTGTCGAAGGTGCTGGTGGTGTTTTAAGAAATGAAGAAAAGTAAATCACAGCAATCAAAACAGCAAGTCCAATTGCGATATACAGATAAAAGTTTTTGCTCTTTTTAAGTTTCAGCATAAACTCTTTCATGCTTGTCCACAAATTATTCTTCATAGAAAATATAATCCTCCCCAATTGATAAATAATTTTTTACTATCTCTGTAATTTGCTGTTTGATTTTCAATATATTTGTATGCTCAGCATTTGAAGTTATGACAAGATTTGAAATATCAACAGTGGCATTTTTTATTTTAAAAGAATTATCAAAGATGTTTGATGAAATGTAGACTTTCACGCTTTTATAACCCTTTTGTTTTATCTCGTTTTCAATTTCAGTTTGAAGAGTTGACAGCTTGTCAAGGTTTATTTGTTCAAGATAGTCTTCATCTGGTTTTATAATTTCTGAATTAAAAAAATTTGAAATGTTGATGTGTTGATTTAAAAGCTTTGGAATGGGTGTTAGTATAACAAGCATGATGATAAAAGCAAAAATGCCTTTAATATATTTGTTCATCACGCCAGAAGGCAAGATAAGCTCCACCAGCACAGACAAAAGCACAACACCCGCAATAGAAAGCACCCACGCTGATAAGGTTGACATAATTTCCTCCTAAAAAATATTTGCACTGCACATGACAAGTCCAAGCATGATAAAATAGACGAAAGAAAGAGCTATGATAAGGCTTATAAGAAGCACCATACATTTTGAAAGCGAACTTGCAAAAGAGGCAATTTGCTTGTTGCCAAGAGGTTCGACAATGCCTGCAATAAGTTTGAGTGCAAGCATGAAGACGATAAGGTCAAGAAGTGGTGATAAAATGCTTGCCAAAAGAAGAAATAATCCTGCTACGCCTACCACATTTTTGATAAGGTTTGAAGAGGCTAAAATAATACCCATACCATCTGAAATATAAGATCCAACTAAAGGAATATAACTTCTTATTGCAAACTTGGCTGTTCTGATTGAAATTCCGTCAACTGAGCCTGCAGAAATGCCTTGCAAAGAAATGAAAGCGGTAAAAATTGTAAACACAACACCTGTCACCCACTTGTAAGTGCTGGTTAAAAATGAAGAGAACTTTTCAAGTTTAACCGTGCTTGAAAGGTTTGATACAATTGTGAAAACCACGATAAATATGAATAGCGGAAGCAGGACATAGGTGGCTATTGACCCGATAACATTAGATAGAACTGCCATAGCTGGCTGATAAATGCTTGCCGACACGGTGCCTCCCATTGCCGTTAAAAGAGTTAGCAAAATTGGAAAGATTGCGTCCATTTGATTTTTCAAAGAAACAATTGTTCGAGTTGTTGAAATCAACATTTGCGAAACAAGTGACAAAAGAAGTACAACCACAATGCCGTACGAGACAAAATTGATAATATGCGCCATGCTTTTGCCATTGTTTGTTGGTCTTATGCCTTGAAGCATACTGCCAAGAATAGATACGCCGATTATGGCAGAAATCATAGGTAAAAGCCCCAAAACGCTACTGAGAAAACAGTCAAGCACCGCCTGCCAAAGAGATGTTGAGTCGCTATATTCTCCAGCGATGAGTGAAGATATTTTTTCTAGAAAACTGGAACCTCCAAAAATTGAAATTTGCCCTTCTGTAAAAGCTTTTAAAACTTCATCGAGAGAGGAAAAGTCAAGCTCATCAAGTTGTGATGAGATATTTTCCTCAAGGTCTTCAATAAGTTCTTCATCTGAGATTGTTGAATTGTTTTCTGCAACAACTGTGTTTGATAAAGCTATCGAAGAGGTTGTCTGTAATGTGAAAGAAAATGTGTCTGCTTTTACAGCTGTTGGGCAGAAGAAAAACAATAGACACAACAAAAAGAAAAACTTTTTCATGACGGCAAAAGCCCCATAATTATTTGCAAGATATTTGTCACAATTGGAAGAGCCATAACCATGATGACAATTTTTCCGCCCAACAAAATTTTGTCACCAAGGCTTGAATTGCCAGTGTCTTGGCAGACACCAACGGCAAACTCAATTAGATAGCCAATGCCAATAATTTTTATCAGCAGTCTGTAAAGATTTGAAGAAATGCCTGTTGCCGAGATTATATCTTTAAAAATATCAAAAACATCGCTCAAGTATCCAAGCACGAGAAAAAGGATAACAAGCCCTCCAGCGATTGCAATAAAGA
>CALVUB010000066.1 GCA_944363385.1 uncultured Clostridia bacterium | reverse complement strand
AGAGTTTTGCGACCTGTCTGAAAATAGTGAATATTACGCATCAAAAGAGTTACAAGCTCAAGTCGAGGCAGAAATTGCTGAAATGGAGGACATTCTTTTGTCTTGCCAAATTATAAACAAAAAAGACATTAAAAGTGATGAAGTGTCAGTTGGTTCAACTGTCAAGCTTTATGATGAAGAATTTGATGAAGAACTTGAATACAAAATTCTTGGCACAACTGAAAGCAATCCTGCAAAAGGTGTTATCAGCAACCATTCACCAGTAGGCAATGCGCTTATTGGACGCAAAGTAGGTGAAAAAATTTCTGTAAAACTTCCTACAGGTGTGGTAAACTACAAAATTCTTGAAATAAAATAATTAAAATATAAAAATTTATTTGCACAATAGCGTTTATTGTTGTATAATTTAAGAAAAGATTGGTTTGTTATGATGTTTAAAAATTCAGCAAGACTTTTGTGTGCAAATTTCGACAAAGTGTGGAAACTGCTTGTTTACCACATCATTTGTTTTGCGCTGTGCTTTGGTCTGCTTGCAATTTTTTATGACTTTTTTGTAAGCTATATCATCTCGGCATGGAACAACGCAAACCTTTCTGGAGTTTTGACAAATGGAACTTTATATGGTTATAGCGTTGCCGATGTATTGCACGGATTAACTCATGCAATTTGGGGCTTCTTTGCTGGAATTTTTACCGCTAATGTTGGAATTGGAATATATTTCTGTATTATCCTTTTTATTTTATTACCATTTCTTCTTAATATTGGCAAATTTGTTGTTGATGAGATGATGTATGGTTTTATGACTTCAGCTCAAAAACAATCTTTTACAGGCTCTTTCTTGCGCACTCTTGGCAGGTCAACTCAATTTGCCTCCATCAAAACATTATTTGCCGTTCCTTTCAATGGGCTGATTGTTGCGTCAATGTTTGGTCTTTCAGTCATTCAAAATGAGATTTTTGCCTATATTCTGCCTCTTGCGTTTGCAATTATTCCAGCACTTCTTTTTGCCTTTAAACAAACATTTAATGCTGGTTGGGCTCCAGCTATGATTGTTTACGATGTCAATGTTTTCAAGGCATTTGCAATCGGTCAACGCGCAATTTTAAGAAGAGGTGCACGAGTTTTCTCAACTGCATTTGTTATCTATCTCTTGGCTATCGTATTATCCCTTATTCTTGGCGTTTATGCAGTTATCATCATACTTCCAATATCTCTTCCATTTATCCATGTTTTTGAAATGACAGCTTTCTTCTCAAGTCAAGGTATGAGATTTTACGTTGACCTTGACACTATTTTAACTCCAAAAAAACTGGAAGAAGTTGACAAAATTGAAAAAGCAAGGTACATTTTATAAATTTTTAACGCTCAGGCATTTTTGTTTCGACAAAGTTATAAAAATTTCGAAGTATTGTTCAAGCTATTATTGGACATTTTCTTTGGGTTATAAAAAGGAGGAAAAACTTGAATAACAATAAATTAAAAATCACCTTCTTGGGCGGTGTGGGTGAGATTGGAAAAAACATGACCGCTTTTGAATATAACAACGAAATTATCGTGGTTGACGCAGGGCTTACTTTTCCAAGCGATGATTTGCCTGGAGTTGATATTGTCATTCCAGACATAACTTATTTGCTTGCAAACAAGGAAAAAGTTAAGGCAATCTTGCTTACGCACGGGCATGAAGACCACATCGGAGCAATGCCTTTTGTGCTTAAGCATTTGAATGTGCCTGTTTATGGTTCAAGATTGACACTTGCTCTTGTTGAAAACAAACTTAAAGAATATCCAAATATCAAAATGAAAGCTATCGCTGTAAAGCCTAAAAATGTTTTGAAACTTGGCTCTTTTGTTGTGGAGTTTATCAAAGTCAGCCACTCAATTGCAGGCTCGCTTGCAATGAGCATAACAACTCCAGCAGGCACTGTTGTGCATACTGGTGACTTTAAGATTGATTATGAGCCAATTGACGGCACAATGACGGACCTTACTAGATTTGCTGAGATTGGCAGAAAAGGCGTTAACCTTTTGCTTTGCGAAAGCACAAATGTATGTCGAAAAGGCTATTCTATGAGCGAAAAATCGGTGGGAAGGGCGCTTGAAGAAATTATCAAAGAGCATGCCTCTCAGCGCATTATTGTTGCAACTTTTGCTTCAAACATTCACAGAATGCAACAAATTCTTGACCTTGCTGAAAAATATAAAAGAAAGGTGGCTTTTACTGGTCGAAGCATGGTCAATGTCAGCGAAACTGCTATGAAGATTGGTGAGCTAAAATTTAATCGTGAAAATATTGTCGACATTGAAAAAGTTGACAAGATGGACGACAAAGAAGTGCTTATCATGACAACTGGAAGCCAAGGCGAGCCTATGAGCGCACTCACTAGAATGGCGGCAGGAGAATTTAAGACGGTCAAACTTAAATCAAATGACCTTGTCATTCTTTCAGCGTCACCAATTCCAGGAAATGAGAAGAATGTTTACAATGTTATCAACGCAATTTACAAGCAAGGCGCTGATGTTATCTATGACGAACTTGCAGATGTGCATACCTCAGGTCACGCATGTCAAGAAGAGCTTAAGCTTATTCACAGCCTTGTAAAAGCTAAACATTTTATTCCAATCCATGGCGAATATAGGCATTTAAAAACGCACAAAGAAATGGCTATGGCGCTTGGTCAAGAAGAGCGCAATATTATTTTGCCAAGTATTGGAATGCAGGTCGAGCTTGGGCCAAATTCAATCAAACAATGTGGATTTGTAACCGCTGGTCAACGACTTGTTGACGGAATGGGTATTGGCGATATGGACAGCAATGTTCTAAGAGAACGCAAACAGCTTTCTGAAGACGGAATTTGTGTGGTTTGTGTCAACATCAATAATGTTGCAGGGCAGATTACAAGCGAGCCTTTCATCATCACTCGAGGCGTGGTTTACGCTGACGAGCAAGAAAGCTTTGTTCAAGACGCAAAAGCCTCTATCATAGCCTCTCTCAAAGAAATTGACTTGCGCGGAGTTGAGCCTTCAGTTATCAAACAATCTCTTAGAAGAAACATTTCAAATTTCATATTTAAGCGCACAAAACGCCGTCCAATGATTTTGACGATTGTTACTTTGGATTAGAGCTATGTTTGAAGAAATTGAAAACTATGCCAAGGAAAATTTTATTCCCATCATAAGACCAAATTCACGAGAAATTTTAATAGCAGAAGTAAAAAAGTTGTCGCCTTCAAAAATTTTAGAGATAGGCTCGGCAATAGGCTATTCTGGACTTTGCATGCTTTTCGCCTCTTCTGCTAGCCTTGTCACCATTGAAAAAGATGAGGAGAGAGTGACAATGGCAAGGCAAAATTTTGAGCGATACAATGTTTCAAAGCGCGTTCAACTGATAACTGACGATGCCTTAAAGGTTTTAACAAATCTTGCAGAAGAAGAGGCTAAGTTTGATTTTGTCTTTTTAGATGGCCCCAAAGGACAATACCACAAATATCTTCCTCTTATATCAAAGCTTTTGGTCAAAGGCGGAACGCTGGTTGCTGACAATGTCTCAGTCATGGGTTTGGTGGATTCTACAGAGCCGATTGCGCATAAACATCGCACAATGGTTGTCAATATGCGCAAATTTTTAAGTGAAGTGACTTCTTCATCACAGTTTGAAAGTCGAATTTTAAAAATTGAGGATGGCATTTTGATTGCAAAACGCAAATGACATCAAATTTAGTTACAAATCAAGTGAGCAATCTTTGCTCATTTTTTTGTTTTAAGCATTTTGATAAAAAATTTATGATATTAAATCAAATAAATATCTGTATTTTTCCTATTTTAAGTTGTATTTTTTTTATTATTTTGCTAAAATAATAACATGGAATTTGAGGTAAACATCATCAAGTTTCTTCAAGCTGGGCTTTCAAATGGATGGATATCATTTTTTCAAGTGGTAACTTTGTTTGGAAGTTGGCTTGGACTTGTGATTGCGCTATTTGTCATTTTTAGAAAGAAAAAGTTGATGGCAGGGCTTTTGCTTGTGACATTTGTTTTTGCTGTTGCAATCAATTTTCTCATAAAAAATTTGGTGGCCAGAGCGCGACCTTATGAAAGCTTTGATTTTATCGTCAATTATGGTGGCGAGGAAGGCTACAGCATGCCTTCAGGTCACAGCGTGAGCGCTGGTGTTTTGGCGACTTTTCTTATTGCTTACATTTTTCAAACAAGCAAAAGTAAATCTTATAGAGCTTGTGGCACAATTTTTATTTCTCTTTTTGCGCTTTTGATTGCCTTTTCAAGAATGGTTCTTGGTGTGCATTATTTCACTGACATTCTTGTTGGGCTTGTAGAAGGCGT
>CALVUB010000065.1 GCA_944363385.1 uncultured Clostridia bacterium | reverse complement strand
CTGTCGTTTACTTTAGCTTGTCCGCTTATGATGATGATGGCCGTTGGAATTTGGTTGCCATTTCCAAGAATTATAATATCATCTAGCACCAGTTTATCAGAGCTTAAAATTTCTATTTTGCCATTTCTAAGTGTTTTGATTTGAGGGCGAGTTACCATTGAAAGTTTTTCAACAGCAATCTTTGCTCGAATTTCTTGAATGATTGCGATGGCGGTGTTGGCTACAATCACAAACAGGAAGATTAAGTCGGTGTAAGAACCAACGCAGAGCAGGGCAATTGCTATAAGAAGCCAAAGCATATTTAAGAATGTGAAAATGTTTTTGACAAAAATCGAAAGATAGGTTTTTGAAGTTTTCACTTTTGTGTGATTTGTAAGTTTGTCTTCAATTCTTGCCTTGACCTGCTCTTCAGTCAAACCTGTTTCAAGTTGAGGCTGATATCTTTCAACTGGTTTTTGAGGCTCTTGCTTTTTCTTAGGCATAAGAGCATTTTGCATTTTTTCGATAAAGGTTTGTGTTTCTTGTGGTTCTTTTAAAATATAAAAGTTTGGCTTATTTTTTGCTCTTTCCAGTTTTTCATAAAATTTTAATATGTTTTCGCCAAAAAACTTTTCACTTTGTGAAATTGTTTTTTGTTCTTTATTTTTCTGTATTTTTCTTTGCATAAATTCACCCAAAATATATAACAATTATATTTGATTTACATTTTTTTGTCAACTTTATTTACAATAGATTTGACTTTAGATTTTAAAAATATTATTATATCTATAGGAGATGAAAAAATGTTGCTACAAATTCCTAAATCACTAAAAAATTTGGCAGATATTTTGCCTGAAAATTTGTATGTTGTGGGTGGCTATAACAGAAATCATTTTTTAGGAATAAAAGGTGAAGACATTGACCTATGTTCTTCAATCAAAGTGGAAGAGCTTGCCAAAATCTTGGAAGGCAGTGCTTTTGAGGTTAAGATAAAAAACAAATTCGTTGGCACGGCAATCATAACGCATGGCAAAGAAAAGTTTGAATATTCCACTTTTAGAAAAGAGTTTTACAAAGAAGGTGGCTTGCACACTCCTGAAAAAGTGGAATTTATCACAAGCCTTGAAGAAGATGCAAAAAGGCGTGATTTTTCTTGCAATGCAATCTATTATGATATCAAAAATGATAAGTTTATTGACCTTTATGGTGGCATTGAAGACATCAAAAACAAAATCTTAAAAACAATCGAAACGCCTGACTTTGTTTTTGCTCATGATGGACTTCGCATTTTAAGGCTTTTCAGATTTGAGTGCGAACTTAACTTTAAAATTGACAAGCCAACCTTAGCCTCAGCCATCAAATTTTCTTCAAATGTTCGTGATATTTCTGGCGAAAGGGTTATTCATGAAATCACTTGCATTTTACATAGTGGCAATCGCTATCCAGGCTATTCAAAACCAAAGGCATATCTTCGTGTTTTTAGGCAATTCAATAAATTCAAACTTTGGCCAGTTTTTGGAATTGATTGCACAAAAGTCAAACTTAAAATGGTCAAAAAGGTTGAGCATAAATCACAAGGCTTTTTGATTGATGTGATTGACACGGTTAAACCTATTTCAATTTCATACTACTTAAACCTTATTTTGTCAGAGCATTTTGGTCTCAACAAAAAAATGGCAAGTCAATATATCAACATTTTGTCAGGTTATTATGACGCTTTAAACAGGCTTCAAAACAAAGAGTATTTCTTCAAATATTTTGACAACTTTCCACTTATTTACAAACTTTTGGTGCATAAATCTAAATATCTTGCAAATAAATATGACTTTTTCTATAAATACATCATTTCGCACAAACTTATTATAACCGTCAAAGATTTGAAAGTGAGCGGTGAGGATATTCAAAAATATTATCCAACAGTAAAACCATATCGCTATAATGCCATTTTGGAAAGTTTGCTCTCTGATGTTTTTGAAGGTAAACTAGCCAACGACAAAAAGCTTTTGATAAAAGCGATTGAGCAAAAACTTAAATATCTATAATTATAAAGTCTGCAATTTGTTATTCATTTTGCAGAGTTTTTTAAACAACTTTTTGAGGCGGAATATATTTTACTCCATTTGCTGGCAAACTCATGCCTTCTCCAAGTGCTTCTGTGCCTTCAATTATAATGCCCATCTGTGGTTGATAGTGGTCATGTCTTATCTCTTTGCTTTCAACAAGCACATCGTCTTTGTAATAATCCAAAAAACCCTTGCTTTCATAGCCTTGTTTTGGATATTTTAGCCGATAGTATTCACCTTTGTAAAGCACTTGGTTTGAATATTTGCCTTCTGTGTCAGCAATGATTTTATCACCATTATGAGGAAGTATTTTTATAAGTTCTGAGCGCAATTTTATCTTTTCGCCTTTTTCAAAATTTTTGCCATAAATTTCAACTTTGGCATTATTTTCATCACAAATGGTTTTGATAAAGATAGGGCAGTCAGAGCTGTTTTTAAACACAAGGTCGGCATAGCCTTCGCTCACCATTGCGTCAAAAGAAAGTGGAACATAAGAGGCTGGAAGAGAGTGATGAAAAGCGGTGATAACTTCCATATCGGCAAGCAATAGGGCGTTATAAAGGGTGGTTGAAGCTTGACAAACTCCGCCACCTGTGCCTGAAACATAGTTTCCGTCAATGATGATGTTTGCATTTTCATAGCCATTTTCTTTTGTCCGCGGTCCAGTTGTCTCGTTAAAAGAAATTGTCTCTCCTGGCAAAACGGTCATGCCATTAAAAGAGGCAAGGGCTTTTTTGATGTTGTTCTTTCTTTTGGTTGAACTTGTTGCATAGCTTGTTGAAAATTCGCTTCGTTTGCCAATTTGTTTTAAAAGACTTTCGCTGTCAGTGTTTGGCACAACTTCCACAAGTGGAATTTCAATGATGGTTTGATTTTTGTCGGTTATGGCTTTGTCTATGGCTCTATCAAGTTGGTCGCGGTTGACCACATAGCCAACAGCGCCATAGTCGACTGTGAACATATTTGCACTCTGCGGATTAAATTTGATTTGTGGAGTGCTTGCCTTGCTTTCAACTTCCAGGCAAATTTCGTTTACTTTTTCTTCCATTCCGCCAAATAAACTGCTGTATGGCAAAGTGACAACAAGACCTTCATTTTTGATTTGATTTTCCATTTTTTTCTTTTCAAAAATGTTGCCACTTCGTCCAACCTGCAAAGTGCTTGCAAGTGTGTTTTCAATGTTGCCAACATATTCAAAATCTTCGCCATTAAGCCTCCAAGTTTTTTCGCCACTTTGAAGGGTGATTTTTGTGTTTGCCATATCTTTTATAAGGGCAGAGGAAACAACTTGAGAAGCTTCTTCTTTAGTTAGACCTGAGATGTCAATTCCATTGATAGAGGTGTTTTGATAGAAGGTGGTTTCGCCATTTATTGGGTCGCCGAAATATAGCTGACAAAAAACCAGCAATCCAACTGCAATCATTGCCACAGCGCCCAGCCAAATCAGGGATGATTTTTTGCTTTTTGTTTTAACCTTTTCTGAGCTACTATTTTTGATTTTTTCCTCTTTTTTCACAAAAATTTCTCCTTTTTCAAGTATTATTTGTGTAAAAAACAAAAATATGCCAAAAACAAAAGAATATATTTAAACAAAAAAAACATTCTAAAAAATATGAAAGAGCCTTTAAAAACAACTTTAAAAATTTTGCTGGTGATACTGATTTTATGTCTGTTTTTTGTTGGTGTCTATTTTATTCTTCTCTATACTGGTTGGTGGGAAAAATTAAACTCAGTAGACAAACTAAAAAAACAAATTCTTGACCTTGGTTTGTATGGCAGAGTTTTTTTTGTATTTTTGCAGGTTGTTCAAGTTGCATTTTTGCCCATTCCTTCTCCTCTTATTGTGGTTGCAGGCTCGCTGATTTATGGACCTTTTCAAGCCTCCCTTCTTTCACTTGCAGGCATTTTGCTTGGAAGCGCAATCGCCTTTTCTATTGGCAGGGTATTTGGCAAGAAGGTGGTCATATTTATGGTGGGAAAGGAAGCGGAAGAAAAGTGGTCAAAATTTTTGAGCAATGCAAAATATAGCTTTGTGCTTATGATGCTTCTTCCGCTTTTTCCTGATGATGTTTTATGTATGATCGCAGGACTTACCGATATGAGCTGGACTTTTTTCATGGTCACACAGCTTGTTACTCGAACAATTGGAGTTTTTGCCATGAGTTATCTTTCGGCTGGTGATATAATTCCTTATCATGGTTGGGGGCTATATGTTTGGGTGGCAATAGGCCTATTAAGTTTGCTCGCCATTTATTTGACCACAAAATATAATAAACAGATAGAGGCTTTTATCTACAAACTTTTCAAAAAGAAAAATTAAAAAGTTCAGCCCAAAAACAAAATTTTGCCCTCTTTGATATATTTTGGCAGTGTTTCATTCACAATCAAAAGAGTTGTTGCATTTTTGCCATAGCCTTTTGCGATATCGTTTATTGTTTGACCTTTTTTTATTACTATAAAAAGATTATAATCTTTTTTCATTTTCATTTTTCAATAATATTTTGAGTTTTTCTTT
>CALVUB010000064.1 GCA_944363385.1 uncultured Clostridia bacterium | reverse complement strand
AGCCGAAGCAATCGCAAGCAAGAAGAAAATAATCAAGCTTTGATAAAAAGCGAGCTTGTTTGTATTGTGTTTTACATCCATGCCATTTTTCTTGTATTCGCTAAACTCAATATTTTGTTTTTTATAAAATGCCGAAAGGTCTTGATAGTCATAAATCATATCCGAGCGAACCTCTTCATCTTGACCAGTTTTTGTTTTTGAATAGAGCTGAGAAATAATTTCTTTATGAGAAGGGTCAATCTTGACATCTCGTTTTGGAGGCGGGAGAGTTTCTTCGGTCTCTTGCCTTACAATCTTAAGTCTAGGCGGTTGAATTTTTTTAGGTCGAACCTCCTCGGTTATTCTGTTTGTGATAAAGCGACCATCATCTGTGACCACTTTTTCAACTGGTTTTTCTTGGAAATAGGTGTTGCCTTTCGCCACATAGGAATTTTGCACCGACGAAAGATTGTTTTGTTGAGATTGCAAATTGTCAGCCTCTATTTTTGGCACATTACTTGAGCCATACACACGACTTTGCCTTTCATTAAACCTTTCAAAGTCATTGTTCTCAGCAAACTTGTTGCGATTTTCCATAAGTGAATGTTTAAATGCCTCAAGGTTCGAGCGAGTTTTTTCCTCAGATTCTTGTAGGGGAGTTGCAACTGTCATGGCA
Organism: uncultured Clostridia bacterium; assembly: GCA_944363385.1. Lineage (GTDB taxonomy): Bacteria > Bacillota > Clostridia > Christensenellales > UBA1242 > Caccovivens. The sequence continues at coordinate 3,928 of CALVUB010000064.1, read as the reverse complement.
ATTTGGTCTTCAGCAAAACTGCGTTGCTTTTTATATTTTCTTATGTCTTTTGAAATGTCATAAAGATGTTGGTTATAGTCATTTACTTGCTCACGACTCAAAAAAGCGCCATCATCTTCCGCTTTAACAGGTTCTTCAGCTTCAACAGTTTCAACCTGAGGCTCAGGTTTAGACATTTCTGCTGGCTCACTAAAAATTTCTTCTGACAAATTCTCTTCTTGTTTTTCCACAACACTTTCTTTTCTTTGCTCAACTGTTTGGTTTGTGGGTTTGTTTTGATCAGTTTCATTATAATTTTCAAAAACTTTTGCTGAAGATTGCGCTGATTGATTTTCAAAAACCTCTTGAGACTCTTCAAGCGAAGAAAAATCAAAGAAATCGCTCTCATCTTCACCATCATTTTCTATATTTTTTTCAGTTTCTTCATTTAAGGTGGTTTGAGTTGAAACAACATTTTGCTCATTAAAATCGAAAGAAGGGGATTCAAGGCTGAATCCATCAACTTGAAAATCTCTAAAAACATCGATGTTGTTGGCTTCAAAATGTGCCTTCAACTCTTGATAATAAGCTTTGCCTTTTTCTGTGATAGAATAGTAACGCCTATTTGGCCCCAACTCACTTGACTGAGTGTAAGAAGAAACATATTTTTGTTTTTCCATTCTGGTAAGATTGGAATAAACGCTTGGCTTCTTGAGCATAATGCGACCATTGCTTTTTTTATTGATTTCGCTGATAAAATCCAAACCATAAAAATCTCGCTCTAAAAGACAATTTAAAATCATGTAAGAAAGTTGACCTTTTGCAAAAATTTCCATAAAGCACCTCTTATAGAATGATTATATAAATTTTTTCATTTTAAGTCAATAAATTTGTGCTATTATGCAAAAAAATATTTAGACTATATACAACATTTTGTGGTATTATGCATAGCAAGCATACTAGTATGCAAAATTTCTTTGAAATAGACAAAAAATTTGCTATAATAATGAAAAGGATTGATGTATGAAACTAAATGTGACAATAATCAGAAGCAAAAGAAAAAGCATTTCACTCAGAGTAAATGATTCAAACAGAATTGAAGTTCGTGTGCCAATAAAAATAAGTAAAGAAGAAATTGAACAGTTTGTGAGAAGCAAAACTTCGTGGATAAAAAAACAAATAGAAGAGAATGAAAGAAAACAACTTTTTAGCAAACAATTCGATTTTGAACGGCACAACTATATTCTTGGAAAAACTTTTGAAAAAGAGCCAAACTTTTCTTATAAAAATAGGGCAGAACAGGTTTTGCATCAACTTGCACAAATCATCTCAAAAGAGATAAATATAGAGTATAAAAGCTATAGAGTTATCACTTCGAAAAGATTGTGGGGGAGTTTCTCAAGTCAAAAAGAACTTTCTCTCAACTACAAATGCATCATTTTGCCAGAAAATCTGACAAGATATATTATTATTCATGAACTGTGTCACAGTAAAGAGATGAATCACTCGCCAAAATTTTGGAACTTGGTCAAAAAATTTTGTCCAAACTACAAAATTTTGAAAAAACAACTGAATGATTATAGTTTTTTACTTAAACAAAAAGATTTGAAATAAAACAAACTGAAAAGAGGCGATGTTTTATGAGGCTAGGGGATTGATATTCATAAAAGCGCATGAAAAGGACTTTTCTATAAAGTAAGTTGATAGATAAAAGAAACAAATCAACTGAAACTAGCTTTTGAGCAATAATATAATAGTTGAGAGTAGACTCTTAAAAAAGCAATTTTGTTTGATTTTAGGAAAAGGAGCGAAAAATTTTTGATAATATAACACGCACAATCTATTCGTAAAACACAACTTTTACGCATAGATAAGTGCATAATAGCCTTAAAAACAGTCTATTATGTTATTTTTTTATAATTATACAAAATTGTTTATAAAATGTATTTTTGTAATTGTTTTAGCTTTGTTTTTATTCTAATTCATTTGTGGTGTTATGCATATATTTGTAATCATTTATTTCAATCTTTTTGTCTATTCAAAATTTATTTCAATTTTATTTTCAAATTTGAACAAGTGCTCATATAAAAAATTGCAGAAAAACTCTGCAAATTTTATTTTTGGTTTGCAATCATTCTGAGCATTTTCAGAAATCCAACTTGTTGATTGCTTCCTAACATCTTATCTTCATAAATTTTGAGACCCAAATCGTTGATTGAATTAAAATTATTTATTGGTTTAAGCGTTAAATAATTTACTATTTTTAAAAATACATTAAAAATATTATTCTCTTCATATAACTTATCTGGAATGTTATATAAAACGCTTTCTAAAAACATTGAATTTGGCTGTTCATGATTTGCATAAAAATAAAGCACATTAAAAATTTTAAGCATTTTCACAAAATTTGGGCCAGCTTCACGCAACTTTTGTTGTAAGCAATTTACCCTACAAGTAAAATTATACTTAGGAAGTTCTTTTTTGTTACCAGTAAAAAATTTGAAATTATCTCCTTCACAAAAACATACATCAATACGTATTTTGCTGTTTCCACCAAAATCATCTTTGCCTACAATATAAAGAACATTGTCGCTTTGCGAAATAATAGATGTTGGTGAAAGAAATTGCCGTATGCTTTCAAATAAATCATCTGTCAAATTGAAGATATTATATTTGCTAGCATCAAAATTTACCTCAAGTGGTTGTCCTTCACCTTTCTTCTTTTTTTTACGCTTATGTTTGCGCCTATTTTCCCATGCATACTTCAACCGTTTTTTAAAATTGCGCCAAAACATATTTGTTTTAAAAGTATTAAGTTCAAGCTGACCATTTTCAATGCCTAAAAGATAATAAAAAGTTGAATTGTCGGTCACGGCGCCTGACAAAATTTCATTAAATGGCTGAAGCGTGACATTTTCAAGGCTGATATAAGGTATATGTTTTCCAAGTCTGTCAATAGCGCTTGCTAAAATTGCAGAAATTTTTTCGTTGACTTCTTCAAAAAAATCCAAATTATTTTTTTTTACAATGCTTTCAATCAAAGCTTTATCAATCTTTATATTTGCCATATTTCATCCTTTTAAAGATAAATTTTTTGTATTTTTTAGTTTCAAATTTCATTTTTATGGCTTAACTATAAATTCTTATTTATAAAAATTATCCTTAAAAAGCCAACAAAAACGCTGTAATAGTTATTTTTTTGGATATATTTTTTCTTTTCCGCCCATATAACTTCTAATTGCCTTAGGGATATTCACGCTTCCATCTGCATTTATATTGTTTTCAAGAAATGCAATAAGCATTCTTGGTGGCGCAACAACAGTGTTATTCAAAGTATGTGCAAATTTCATGCCGTCAGTTGTTTTAAATCTGATACCTAAGCGTCTAGCTTGAGCGTCAGAAAGATTTGAGCAAGAGCCAAGTTCGCCAAAATAGCGATTTTGTCTTGGACTCCAAGCATTTAAGTCGCAAGATTTAACTTTAAGGTCTGCCAAATCGCCACTGCAACATTCCATAACTTCATGTGGAATATCTAAACTCTTGAAAAATTCAGAAGAAATCTGCCACATTTTATTATACCAAGCCATAGAATCTTCTGGCTTACAAATCACAATCATCTCTTGTTTTTCAAATTGATGAACACGATAAATTCCGCGCTCTTCAATTCCATGTGCGCCAACTTCTTTTCTAAAACATGGCGAATACGATGTCAACAAAATTGGCAAGTTTTCTTCCTTTAAAATGGTGTCTTTAAATCTGCCAATCATTGAATGCTCACTCGTTCCAATCAAGTATAAATCTTCACCTTCGATTTTATACATCATATTTTCCATTTCTTCAAAGCTCATAACGCCATTAACAACATCACTTCTAATCATAAAAGGCGGAATACAGTAAGTAAAACCTTTGTCAATCATAAAATCACGCGCATAAGAAAGAATGGCTGAAT
>CALVUB010000063.1 GCA_944363385.1 uncultured Clostridia bacterium | reverse complement strand
AAATCGCTGTTTTCTTTACGCGCTTTGGAGAGTGGTCATATCTAGGCATAGCGCTTTCCTTTTTTTTGTTTTTCTTTTTATTCAGATTTTTACTTTCAATCGGCTCTTCTGTCACTTCAAAAGTGCGCTCGTCAAAATCATTTCTTGCTATAAACCTTTCAATTTGCATAATATTTTCATCTGCAATGTTTGGTTGTTTGCAAGAGGTTGCAAGCCAAGGAGTGCCAAAATTTGTTTTCCTTATGCTGGTTATTGTTTTTTGCGCGCTCATCTTGAAAAAAGGATTTTTAGTATTTGATAAAATCAACAAATTTTTAGTGCCGTTGATGATTTTCCTATTTTTAATTTTACTTTGTTTTAATGTTGATTTTTCTATTCCAATAACCAATTTAGCCTTTCCTTTTCCTTCCATATTATATGCATTTCTTTACTGCACTTTAAACAGCGCAAACTCTGCCATTGTTATTGCCTCACTCGGTCAGACTCTGAACAAGAAAGACAAAACACGAGTGGCTTTTTTCTCAGCCCTCGTGCTTGCCTTAATTTTGTTTTTTGCAAACTTTATTCTGCTTCAAAACCAAGATAGCTTTTCTTTCTCAATGCCATTTTTAATTTTGTTCTCATCTTGGCAAAAAGTTTTGCTTAAAATTGTGATTGCCTTTGGTGCAATCACCACTCTTTTTTGTCTAACTTACAATTTTTATATCTCATTAAAGGGGAAAAGCTATGCATTTTGTTTTATTTTGGCAATTTTTCTTCCATTCACTCTCAGCTTTTTAGGCTATAATATTATAGTTTCATATTTTGAACCACTAGCTTCAGTTTTGTCTGTAGTGTTAATTTTCTTACTTGCCTTTTCAAGCGAAAGCATGAAAAATTAACTTTTTTTAAATTTCTTTTCAAATGGAATTACAAGAGCATACATTCCAGCAGCGAGCAGACAAAGCACCACAATGCTTGCCATAACTATGTCAAGTTGAAGCACTTGACTGCCATAATTGATAAGATAGCCAAGACCTGCACGGCTTGAAAGATATTCACCCATGATTGTGCCAACCCAGCTCATGCCAACATTGATTTTTAAGACAGAAATAAATTCAGGAAGTGCGTTTGGCAAAACAAGTTTGAACAAAATTTGAAATTTGTTTGCATGCATTGATTTCATGAGAAGTATTTTATCATTATCGCATGAAATGAAAGCGTTTAGCATTGATATAATTGTGATGATAATGCAGATAAGCACGCACATCACAACTGTAGCCGTTGGACCTGAGCCTACCCATAAAATTATCATTGGACCGAGTGCAATTTTTGGCAAACTATTGAGAATGATAATATATGGTTCTAGCACCTTTCTTGTTTTTTCACTCCACCATAAAATTATGGCGATCAGTCCTCCAAGCAGTGTGGCTATTACAAAACCGATAATTGTTTCATAAAGCGAAGTCCAAATATGAATAAACAGATTGCCAGTTGAGGCAAGGTTTATAATTGTTGTCACAATTCGAGAGGGGCTTGAAAAGAAGAAAGGGTCTATTGCACCAGTGGTTGCCAAAAGTTCCCACAATCCAAGCAAAAGGGCAATAACTACAATTCGCCAAAAATAGACAATAATTTTGTCTTTTTTTAACTTTTTTAAATATTTTGCGTGTGCTTTTGAGTAGTTATTTTTGTTTTTCATCAGCTAAGGTTTCTCCAAATTAGTTCAAAATATTTGCCAAAATTATCATCCTCGCGTTTTTTTAGCGGAGTTGAGCCAGAAAATTCAATCTGAAGTTCTTTTTTCACAGTGGCAGGTCGGGCGGAGAGAATTACAATTTTGTCCGACATGCTGAGCGCCTCTGAAATGTCGTGTGTGACAAGCAAAGCCGTTTTTTGCTCGCTTTTGATGATTTCATAAACATCATCACAGACATTTAAGCGCGTTTGAAAATCAAGAGCAGAAAATGGTTCGTCAAGAAGCAAGAGCGAGGGATTTAGCACCAGTGTTCTGATAAGTGCTACTCTTTGCCTCATGCCTCCGCTAAGTTGGCGAGGCTTTTTGTTTTTAAAGGCGTAGAGGTCATATTTTTTGAGCAGTTCTTCGGCAAGGGCAAGGGCTTTTGTGTCCTTGTGCTTTTTTTGGATTTCAAGTCCTAAAATAATGTTTTGCCAAATGGTTCTCCACTCAAAAAGATGGTCGCGTTGAAACATATAACCGATTCTTGAGTCGTTTTTTTCTATCTTTTTTCCGTCAAGCAAAATTTGCCCGTTTGAAGGTTCAAGAAGTCCTGCGGTCAGTGAAAGCATGGTTGTTTTTCCGCAACCGCTTGGCCCAACAAGCGAAGCAAAGCTGTTTTTTTCAACGAAAAAATCGACATGGTTTAGGGCGTGGATTTCACTTTCTTTTGTCTGATAGAAATAACTTAAATCTTTATATTGTAAAAACTTTTCCATTGTGACCTCTACACTATCAGTTTAGCAAGAAAGAGGGGTGAATGTTACAAATTTTTATTTTTTTGGCAGTGAAATTTGAAAGAGTGTCTTTTTTGCCGTATAATTCGCATAAAAGTTGCGCCTAAAGGAGGAAAATGTGAATGATGAGGATAAAATCAGAAAGGCTCTTTTAAAAAAAGCTCTTGGCTACAATACTGATGAAGTGATTGAAGAGTATGCTTTAAATGAAGGACAAGAGGTGCTTATCAAGAAAAAAATAACTAAAAAGCATTATAGTCCTGATGTAAGCGCTGTCAAAATTTTGCTTGAAAGATATTATCAAACTTATCAGGAAAAAATTTCACTTATGAGCGACCAAGAACTTTTAGAAGAGGAGGAGCGACTTTTAAAACTTTTAAAGGAGGAAAATGATGAGAGTTAGTGAATGCAAAAATTTGACCAAATGCGACTTTTCAGGTTGCACAAATTGGGCAAGGTATAGCTTTGCAACCAAAGGCGTTATCAAAAAAGACTTATGCTTTTGCGAGCAGTGCCTTAAAGAAATGTATGAGGCGCTTGGCAAAATGCAAGTTCCCAAAGGGATAGAAAGTCCGTTTAAATATGGCAAAAAATTAAAGAAAAAAGTTGAGGATAAAACATGAAAAAAGAAGAAAACAAACTTGTAAAAGAAGTGATTGAAGATTTTAACAAAAGGGCAATGGCTCGAAAAAGTTTTGATAACATATGGAAAATAAACATGAACTTTTTGATGGGAAATCAGTTTTGCTCGGTGGGTTATAGTGGCGTTGAAGAAAGTGAAAAACAATTTTTTTGGCAAGAGCGAGAAGTTTTCAACCATATTGCCCCTATTTTTGACATTCGTTATTCAAAGCTATCCAACATTTTGCCTGATATTTCGATAATTCCAGCCAGCAGTGATGAGAAAGATAAAAATTCTGCTAAAGTTTGCAAAAAAATCTATCAATCGGTCAAAGAAAAATTGAATATAAATGGTCTTACAAACAAGGCCATCAAGTGGGCAGAAGTTTGTGGAACTGTTTTTTATAAAGTTGGTTGGAACAATTTTAAAGGCGCAGTTGTTGGGAAAGACGACAAGGGAAGAGAGATAAGAAGTGGCGAGGTGGAAGTTTCTGTTGTCTCTCCGTTTGAAATTTATCCTGATACCGCTGTCGCTGAAAGTATTGAAGAGTGCCAAAGCATTATTCATGCAAAGGCATACAAGACAAGTCAAATAAAATCTATGTATGGCATTGAAGTTGAAGGCAGAGTGGTCAACACCTTCTCACTTGACAGCATAACTGAAAGTATTGGCGGGCTTGGCTATATCGGCACAGCGCCAAAAATTATTGAAAGCCGAAAGAGTGATAGCGCAATTGTTATTGAAAGATACTGCCGACCTTCTGTCGAATACCCTGAGGGGCGACTTACAATTGTGGCTGGCGATAGATTGGTCTATGACGGAGTTCTTCCATACAAACTTGGCGCTGACGGCGAAAGAGATTTTCCTTTTATCAAACAAACCTGCACTGAAGAGCCAGGGTGCTTTTGGGGAACTAGCATAATTGAAAGGCTTATTCCTGTTCAAAGAGCCTATAACGCGATAAAAAATCGCAAGCATGAATTTGTCAATCGTCTTTCTATGGGCGTGCTCTCTGTGGAAGACGGCTCTGTAGACCTTGACAATCTTGAGGACGAGGGGCTTTGTCCAGGAAAAGTTCTTGTTTATCGACAAGGTTCTATCGCTCCTAAGTTTTTGGAAGGGGAGTCACTTCCATCAGGGATTGAAGATGAAGAACAAAAACTGCTTGAAGAATTTTCAAAAATTAGCGGGGTGAGTGAAACGCTTGGAACTGATTATGCCTCTGCAAATATCAGTGGTGTTGCGCTTGAGCTTATGATAAGTCAAGACGAGGCAAGGCTTAATGCTACAAGTGAAAGCATAAGGGAGGCAAATATCAAACTTGCACAGTTTATCTTAAAGCTTTACAAACAATTTGCGCTTTTCCCGCGACTTGCCAAGATTGTTGGACAAACTGGTGGAGTTGAAATGTTTTATTTTTCAAGTTCTGACATTACAAGCGATGATATAATTTTATCTGCTCAATCGGACAATATTTCCTCGCCTGCTCAAAAAAGAGAAATGGTGTTTAAGCTTCTTGAAAATGGCATTCTTGAAAATGAAGAGGGCAAGCTTACCAATCGCATGAAGACCAAAATTTTAGAAATGCTTGGCATGGGT
>CALVUB010000062.1 GCA_944363385.1 uncultured Clostridia bacterium | reverse complement strand
CATTGGTTTTGGCGCATCTTTAGCTAAAGGAGCAATCTCGGGCGCGCAAGCTAAAGGGCTTTTAGGTGCGTTTACTGGCGGACTTGAAGCCACTGCTGGTGGGATTGCTGCGGCGGTGATTTTTGCCTTTGTTTTTTCACTTATATTTAAAGCAAGGACAAAATAATTTTGCATACTAGCACAATTTATAGTATTATGCAACGCATAATAGCCACAATATATCTAAAATTAAACTTTTTAAGTCTCACAGCATATATATAGATTGTGCAAGCTTATAAAGTTGTTAAAGTGCGAAAAAGATGGAAGAAAAAAACAAAAGTTAAGGCGGTGATTTGCGCCTTGCTTGTTTTTTTAATTTTGGCTCTTGTCTATTATTTTGCCGTTGTTTGTCCTGCGGTTGTGGCGCTTAGTCAAGAGAAAATTCGTTCAATTGCAACCCAAACGATAAGCGAAGTTGTTGGCGAAGTTTTGTCAAGCGGAGGCTATAGCTATGATGATTTGGTAGAAATTTCATATTCTTCAGAAAACAAAGTTAGCCAAATTTCAACAAATTCAACACAGGTCAACTTGCTTGTTAGAGAGGTGACTGCCAAAGTACAAGAGCGCTTTGACCAACTTGACAATGCTCAAGTGGCAGTTAAGCTTGGCTCTTTTACTGGAATACCATTTTTGTTTGGTTATGGGCCAAATGTGACTTTAAATTTGGTGCCAGTCGGAACAGTTCAAACAACTTTTGAAACAAAATTTCTCTCGGCGGGCATAAATCAAACGCTTCATTCTCTATATTTTGATGTCAACGCAATTCTTGGGCTTATTTTGCCAGGTTCGACTCAAAATTTTGATACAAATTTACAGGTGCTGATATGCGAAAGCGTTATCGTTGGCGAAATTCCAAGCATATATTTACAAGGGCAAATAACTTAAAAGCCCTTGTTTTTTTTGAGAACACTTATGAAACAAAGGCTTTTTTGTCCAGAAAAACAGCATAAAAGAGATAAAATTATGACAAAATGGCCGTTATAAAAAATTTTTGTTTTATTTTTATAATAAAAAGAGGATTTTTTGAAATTTTATAGTATAATAAAATTGTATAACATTTTTAGGAGTTTAGGTTGCAAAATAAAGGCTTTCCAGCCGATTGGCTTTATCAGTTAAAACAAAAGAACAACATTGTTTCTGTGATTGAGCGATATGTTCGTCTCGAAAAAAAAGGTAGAAAGTTTTGGGGCTGTTGTCCATTTCACAACGAAAAGACCCCTTCATTTTCTGTGAGTGAAGAAGACGGGCTTTTTTATTGTTTTGGTTGTAAGGAAAGTGGCGATGTGATTTCTTTTGTGATGAAATATGAGTCCTGCGACTTCTATGAAGCTGTCAAAATTTTGGCGAAAAATGCTGGAATGCAGGTGCCTGAGTTTGATGGCGAGCAGAACATTATTGAAAAAAAGAAAAATAAAGAGCGTCTGCTTGACCTTCTTGACCAGACGATGAAGCATTATCAGCAAAATCTGCTTTTGCCAAAAGCAAAAGAAGCGCAAGACTACATAAAACTTCGTCAATTTAATGGTAAAACTTTGCAGGATTTCAAACTTGGCTACAGCATTGACCGAAAGGAAATTATAGATTTCTTGAAAAGCAAAGGCTTCACTTTGAAAGAAATGATGGATGCTGGTGTCGTGCAAGAGAAAAATGGCTATCAATATGATGTTTATGGTGGAAGACTTATATTTCCAATTTGCAACTCCTTTGGTGAGTGCGTTGGTTTTAGCGCCAGAGTGCTTGGGCAAAGCGACTTTGCAAAATACATAAACACGGCAGAAACCTCAATTTTCAAAAAAGGTCGCGTTGTATATGCTATCGATCTTGTCAAAAAGCTTAAACAGCAGGGCAAGTTGAATGAAATCATTATTGTTGAAGGGCAGATTGATGTTATTGCTATGCACAAGGCAGGCTTTAATAACACGGTAGCTTGCATGGGGACTGCTTTAACCCAAGAAAACGCACACGAACTAAAAAAATTGTCAAATAATGTGGTTTTGATGTTTGATGGTGATGGCGCTGGTCAAAAAGCGACCTATAGAAGCCTTGACATTTTGAGAGAGGAAGGCTTTTCGGTTAAAGTGGCGCTTATGCCGGACAAGCTTGACCCAGATGAAATTTTGAAGACTTTTGGCAAAGAAAGAATTGCAGAAATTGTTGAAAATGCATTCTCTCCAATGGACTATATTATCGAAAATGAAAGGAAGAAATTTAATCTGTCCGATGCCAATGAAAAGAGTCTGTTTATAAAACAAATTTTGTCCTTTCTTATAAAGCTTGACTCTTACAGCGAAGAAGACATTTATCTTGCAAAACTGCGAGATTTGACTTCTGTTCCTATCGATATGTTAAGGCGTGACCTTGAAAAAGAAAAGGGTGAAACAAGCGGAAAACTTGTGGCAAGTCATGAAGAAGAGGTTTTATCTTCGCGAGAAAATGGCAATACTCGTGCTGTAAAGTTTATTCTTTCTTCCATTATGCACCAAAAAGAGTATGTGGATGAGAAAATCGATTATTTCTCACTTATGCCAAAGGAAAAACAAGTGCTTGAATTTGCTTTAAAACATATTCCGCTTTCCTCATATTATGACTACTTTGATGTTGATAACAGTCCGCTTTTAAAAGACTGCATCAATTATGACTTTTCTTTGACTGAAAGCAGTGGTAAAAAATATTTTGAAGAATGTTTATGGCTTCTTGCCAGTTCAATTTTGCAAGAGCGCCAAGCAGAACTTTCAAGCCGATTTAAAGAATGCAAGGATAATGGTGAGAGACTTGATATTATGAAAAAAATGCAAGAGGTTACAAACAATTTAAAAACAAAAAATATGGAGGATTTTTATGTCAAATAAAAACTTAAACAAATCAAGTTCCAATAAAGGACTTGATGAGGTTAAAGAGGCAAAAAAGCGCCTTTTAAATGCCGCTGTTAGAACAGGCAAAATCAATGAAAGCGATATCTATGACAAACTTTTAAGATATCAAGAAGTTATTTCTGACAAAGAAATAAAAAATTTTATAAAAGAACTTGAAGATAACAAAGTTCAAGTCATTCGCAAAAAAGACGATGACTTTGATGAAGACCTAAACTTTAATTTTTCTGGCTTTAGCAGTGTTGATGACCCAGTAAAAATGTATCTTAAAGACATTGGACAAGTCCCTCTCCTTACGCCAGAAGAGGAGGTCGAGCTTGCCAAACGAATTTTGGAAGGCGATCAAGAAGCTAAAACAAAATTCTGTCAGGCAAATCTTAGACTTGTGGTTTCTCAGGCAAAAAAATGGGCACCTTCAAACTCTCTCTCTTTTCTTGACCTTATTCAAGAGGGCAATATGGGACTTTTGAAAGCGGTTGAAAAATTTGACTACACAAAAGGTTATAAATTTTCAACCTATGCAACTTGGTGGATAAGGCAAGCCATTTCGCGCGCAGTGGCAGATCAAGCCAGAACTATTCGTCTGCCAGTGCATATGAACGAAACGATAAACAGATACAACAGAACAGTTAGAGCGCTTCTTCAAAAACTTTCTCGCGAACCAACACTTGAAGAGATTGCAAATGAAATGGGGATTACAGAGAATAAGGTGGTGGAAATTCAAAGAGTAGCGCTTGAGCCTATCAGCCTTGAAACTCCAGTGGGCGAAGAAGATGACAGCAGAATGAGCGATTTTATTGAAGATACAAAAGTCTCAAATCCTATGGAAATTGCCTCTCAAAACTTACTTCGCGAACAACTTTTGGCAGTAATTGACACTTTGACGCCACGCGAACAACAGGTTATTCGTGAGCGATATGGACTTATGGACGGCAAAGCCAAAACACTTGAAGAGGTGGGAAAAGAATTTTCAGTTACGCGTGAGCGTATTCGTCAGATTGAGGCTAAAGCGCTTAGAAAACTTAAAAATCCAAATCGCAGTAAAAAACTTATTGATTTTATTGGTCAGTAACTAGTTTTTTGTGCTATAATTAGGCATAGCGTGATTTACAGGAAAATTTAAAAGGAGAAAACATGGATATTGATAAAATTTTGGAATATCAAAAACTTGACGGCGAACTTTTTAAACTAGAAAAGTCACTTCGAGATAATCAAGACAAAAAAACAGCCTCTCAAATGCAAAATAACGCAAAAGTGGCTCAAGAACGCTCATATAAGCTTAATGATATGGCTAAAGCTCTTGAAAAAGAATATAACAACATAAAATCTCAATTTGATATTCAAAAGAAGAAAATGGATGAAATTTTTACAAAAGACGTTGACACTCTTTCTAATGAAGAAATTGACAAGCTTAAAGTTTTAAAGGACAAACTTAGTGCAAATCTTTCCACGCTTGAGCGAAATTTTGCTCGCTTAGCTGAAAGTATGAACAACCTTTTATCAGATTTTAACAAAACACGAAAGGCCTTTCAAATGGCAAAAGAACAATATGCCGAGGCAAAATCAAAGTTTGATAAAACGCAAAGCGAACTTGCACCCTATAAATCGGATATAGAAAAAAAACTTGCTTTACTTGAAAAGGGCATTGACAAAAACATTGTTGAGTCTTACAAGAAAAGACGAGTTGAAAACATTTTTCCAGTCGTTGTTCCGCTTACAGGAAATTGTTGTGGAGGTTGCAGAACAGAACTTTCGCTTGCAAATTTGTCAATTTTAAAAGAAAAAGGTGTGCTTACTTGTGAGCATTGTCACAGAATAATCTATGTCA
>CALVUB010000061.1 GCA_944363385.1 uncultured Clostridia bacterium | reverse complement strand
GCGCGCCCAGCACCACCAGCATTCTTATAAGACCAGTGTGACCAAGCCCATTTTTTATTGCATTTCCCCAATCTTGAAACCAATCACAAAGAAAACTTACGCTCATTTAAAACCTCTTGGAAGTATTATAGCATGAAAAAATAAAAATTTCAACCATAATTTGATAATTCTTTGTGTTACGCAAAATTATTATACTTTTTTTGAAAAAATAGTCAAACATTCTTGGTTAAAATTAACAAATTTCAAAGTAAATGTTTGATTTTTTTGTTGAAAAATGAAAAACCATGATAAGCAGACAATTAAAAGTCAAATTGAAAGAAAGATTTTGTGCAATTTGTTTTTGTTAATTTTTTTGCTGTGGTATAATAAAAAAAGGAGAAAAATTATGAGAGATTTTCAAAGCCAAAAATATTTTGAACTTTTAAATCGATATTTTAACACCGCAAACTATCTGTCAGTGGCTCAGCTTTATCTTAAAGATAACCCTCTTTTAAGAAGACCACTTAAAATGGGCGATGTCAAAGCTAAGGTGGTTGGACACTGGGGAACTGTGCCAGGACAAAATTTTGTCTATGCTCACCTTGACCGCGTTATCAAAAAATATGACTTACAAGCCATGCTTATCTCAGGTCCAGGTCATGGTGGAAACTTTTTTGTGGCAAATTCTTATCTTGAAGGTGTTTACAGCGAAGTTTATCCTGAGGTAAGTGAAGACGAGAAAGGACTGACAAAACTTTGCAAGCAATTTTCCTTCCCATGCGGAGTTTCAAGCCATGTTGCGCCTGAAACGCCTGGCTCTATTCATGAAGGTGGCGAGCTTGGCTATAGCCTTGCTCATGGTTTTGGCGCAGTGTTTGACAATAAAAACCTTATTTGCTTAGTTATAGTAGGCGATGGCGAGGCAGAAACTGGCCCTCTTGCAACCTCATGGCATTCAAACAAGTTTTTAAACCCCAAAAATGACGGAACAGTTTTGCCAATCTTGCACTTAAATGGCTATAAAATCAGCAACCCTACCATTCTTTCAAGAATACCCAAAGCTGAGCTTAAAAAACTGCTTGAAGGCTATGGTTGGAAGCCATATTTTGTTGAAGGTGACCAGCCAATGCCTATGCACAAAAAAATGGCAAAAGCCATGGATAAGGCAATTGAAGATATCCATAAAATTTGGAAAAGAGCAAGAGAAAAAGGTGAAGATTTTTCGCCAATTTATCCGATGATTGTGCTTAGAACGCCAAAAGGCTGGACTGGGCCAAAAGAAGTTGACGGAAAGCAAATTGAAGGTTCTTTCCGTGCTCATCAAATCCCGATTGAGGTGAAAGATGAAAAATCTTTAAAAATGCTTGAAAATTGGCTTGAAAGCTATAATGTCAATGAAAATTTTGATGAAAAGTTTAAATTAAAAGAAGAGATTAAAGAAATTTTGCCTAAAGGCGATAAGAGAATTTCTGCCTGCCCTCACACAAATGGTGGCAAGCTTTTAAAAGACCTCATTTTGCCCCCTTGGCAAGAGTTTGCCATTAAAACAAAGGGTCATGGAAAGGTTAAAGCGCAAGACATGAAGGTGCTTGGTTCTTATATTGGCAAAGTTTTTGAGCTGAACCAGAAAAACAAAAACTATCGCGTTTTTAGTCCAGATGAAGCCATGAGTAACCGTCTTTATGATATGTTTATAAATGAAAAGAGAGATTTTAACGCGCAAATTTTGCCAACAGATGAACTTCTTGCAAAAGATGGTCGCATTATGGACTCCTACTTAAGTGAACATATGTGCGAAGGTTGGCTAGAAGGCTATCTGTTAACTGGCAGACATGGAATGTTTCACAGCTATGAAGCTTTTGCGCGCGTGATTGACTCTATGGTTTCACAACATGCAAAATGGCTTAAAGTTTGCCGAAGTTTGCCTTGGCGAGCACCTATATCTTCTCTTAATATTGTTTTGACATCCAATGTTTGGCAACAAGACCACAATGGCTACACTCATCAAGAGCCTGGCTTTTTGGACCACATAGCAAACAAAAAATCGGAAATTGTGCGAATTTATCTTCCACCTGACGCAAACTGTTTGCTTTCGTGCTATGACCACTGCCAAGCAAGCAAAAACTATATCAATGTGATAGTCGCATCAAAACACCCTTCTTTCCAATGGCTTAGCGCGGTAGAGGCCAAAACTCATTGCACAAAAGGCATAGATATTTGGAAATGGGCAAGCCGAGGTGAAGGTGAACCTGACATTGTTATCGCTTCGGCTGGAGACACTCCAACTTTGGAAGCTCTTGCCACCACAACCCTTCTTAAAGATCACTTCCCTGCCTTAAAAATAAGATTTGTCAATGTGGTAGACGTGATGAAGCTTGAACCTCACACCCTTCACCCTCACGGACTGACCGACAAACAATTTAATAAAATCTTTACAAAAGACAAGCCTGTGCTGTTTGCTTTTCATGGATATCCAAAGTTTATCTACGACATGCTTGCTGAGCGCAAAGCCTATAACTTTGAAGTGCATGGCTATAACGAAGAAGGAAGCATAACCACCGCGTTTGACATGAGAGTTCAAAACAAAATTGATAGGTTTAACCTGTCACTGTCTGCCCTCAAACTTTTAGGCATAACTGACAGAAAATTTGAAAGCAAAATAAAAAATCTTCTTAAAAAACATAAACGCTATATAGCTGAAAATGGTGAAGACATCGAAGAAGTTTCCTCTTGGCAATGGCACTAAAATCAGCAGAAAAATGCTAGAAAACAATAAAAATGAAATAAAAACGCAAAAAAATTGACAAAATTTCACAAAAACTTGCCATAAAAGATATTTCACTTGGTGGCTATCTAAAGGGCAAGTTTTTTTTAACTCTTAATCAAGGTTTTAATTATACAGAAAGCCTTTGATAATGGTCTTTTCAGCCTCCTCTTCAGAAAGTCCAAGGCTCATCAGTTTTACAAGTTGCTCGCCAGCTATCTTGCCAATTGCCGCTTCATGCACCAAAGACGCTTCTTTTGACAAGGCATCAATCTTTGGCACAGAGACAATTCTGCCCTCCTCCATCAGTATGCCGTCACACTCAACATGACCAAAGCATCTGTTTTTTCCTATCATATCTGAAACAAACTCTTGATAAGAATGGCCTTCTGCAACGCTGTGACTGACAACCTCACACTTAGAGTTTTCGCCAAGAAGCTCAACTTTGAAATAAGTTTTGGCATACTGCTCATCTGTCGTCAAGATGTTTTCTTTAATGTTCAGAATGCAGTTATCATATAGTTTAGCGTAAGTCTTTCTAATCGAAGAGGAAACTCCCCCCATCTGAATGGACTCAAATTCCATGCTGGAACTGTTTTTCATAAAAATTTTTGTGATAGGATTAAGAATTTTCTTGCCAATGCCTTCGCCTTCGCCATAATGCTTTTCAATATATCTTACTTTTGAATTTTCACCCACATGAAATGTGTGAATGCCATCATGTTGACTGTCCTTACAAGTTTTGTTATGAATTCCACAGCCTGCAATAATGGTTACATCGCAATCTTTGCCAATATAAAAATCGTTGTAAACAAGGTCGTTAAACCCGCCAAGAGTCAAAATAACTGGAATATGCACGCTTTTGTTTTTCACACCCTCTTTTACAATAATGTCAATACCGCTTTTGTTTTTCTTGGGAACAATCTCAATATCTTTTGTTGAGTTTCTCGCAATCACTTCGCCGTTTTTGCGAATATTAAACGAGCCTGTTGGCACTTTGTGAAGGTCGGCAACTTGCTCTAAAAGTGTTCTGTCAATTTTATCCATGGCTAACCTCCCTCAGTCTTCCACATGCATTGTCTGACAATTTTGGCAGAACTTTTTTCTTTTCTCCTTGCAAAACAACCTTGCCGTCACTTAAAAGAATGATCTCATCGGCAATCTCCAATATCCTTTTTTGATGACTTACAATAATGTTCGTTGCTCCTTTCAAATTTTCAAAAAGAGAGGTCAGATTGTCAAAACTCCAAAGGTCAATTCCTGCCTCTGGCTCATCAAACATGTTAAGTTTGCCTTTTCTTGCCAGTGTAACTGCAAGCTCAATCCGTTTGAGTTCTCCGCCAGAAAGTTTGTCGTCAAGCGCTCTGTTGATATAGTCTTTAGCACAAAGTCCAACCTTAGAAAGCACATCGCACATCTCCGATAAATTGTTCTCTTCTCCTGTCGCAATATCTAGCAAGTCTTTGACTTTTAATCCTTTAAAAGTAACTGGTTGCTGAAAGGCATAACATATTCCGCTTTGTCCTCTTTTTGTTATGTCAAGCTCAGAAATATCTTTTCCGTCAAAAAAGATTTGACCAGAGTTTTGCCTTACAATACCCATAATGATTTTAAGTAGCGTTGATTTTCCGCTTCCATTATGCCCAGTTATCACATACACTTTATTATCTTCAAAGGTCAAATTGATATCGTTTAATATAACTTTTTGCTTACCATTTTCGGTGACATAGTAGTTTAAATTTTTTATCTCTAACATAGCCATATTATAATTTTTTTATCCACTTAAGTCAATAAAAAGTAACAAAAACTGTTAAAAATTGAAAAAAACAAAATGCTAAAACTGCTTGACAATAAAAAACTATTTTGATACAATAAAAATCGTCAAGCAAAAAAAGTTTGATAAAGGAGCAATTGCACCTTTTTGATAAGTATATTTCAATGTTTCAAAACTGCCGTCGAACATTTCATGCTTATGTGGCGCAGCAGGTAGCGCACAGCCTTGGTAAG
>CALVUB010000060.1 GCA_944363385.1 uncultured Clostridia bacterium | reverse complement strand
AAAGCTCATCAACCGCATCCAGCCTTGCATTGATTTCCTTTTCATCTTGAAGTGGCTGGTCAATCATTGACCTGAGTTTTCTTCCCCCCATTGAGGTTTTAGTTTTGTCAAGCACCCATAAAAGTGAACCAGTTTTGCTTCGGTCTCTATTGTTTTCAACGATTTCAAGATTTCGTCTTGAATTTGAATCAATTATCAAAAACATTTCATTTCTGATTATGTTGATTTTGGTTATGCTTTTGAGAAGTCTTTTTTGAGTTTCTTTCAAATATTCAAGCGTTGCACCAGCTGAAGCTATAAGTTCTGGTTTGTTTTTCAGTTCATACACAACTTGATAATTTCCGCCAAATTGAGCGGTCAAATTTTCATCAGCACGCGATTTTGAAAATGCCCACTCATAGTAAGGATAAAATTTCCCAATCACATTACCTCTTGTTTGCTTGATGTGGCTTAAAAGGTTGCTTGCATTTTCGTTGCAAATGATTTCAGAAGGATTGACGCGCGCAATCACATCACTCAAAGTTCTTTCCACATCTTTGTCTATAGCCACAATATCAAACTCGCCTGTTGAGATGTCAACATAGCTTACTCCCACTTTTTCAAAACCTTTAAAAATTGTCATAAGATAGTTATTTTTGCCACCCTCAAGCATTTCGTCTTCCACAATAGTTCCAGGAGTGACAACTCTCACAACTTCGCGAGGCAAAAACTTTACACCCTTTTGAGGTGTAGCCATTTGCTCACAAATTGCAACTTTATAGCCTTTTGAGATAAGTCTTGAGATATAGTTTTGGCTAGCGTGATATGGAATGCCACACATAGGCGCTTTTTCGCTTAAGCCACATTGTTTGCCCGTCAAGATTAGGTCAAGTTCTTTTGACGCAATTATCGCATCATCATAAAACATCTCATAAAAATCACCCATTCTATAAAACAAAATGCAGTCTTTATAATTTTCTTTAGTTTGCAAATACTGCGTCATAACTGGCGACAACTCATTTTTATTTGCCATATTTTTCTTCCTTTTGAATTTGTTTTTCAAGTTTTAAAAGTTTATTTACTCTTTCATTTTTAATGTTTTCCGGAATTTGCTCTTCCATTTTAGAAGCCACTGTGCCTTCGCGTGGAGAATACATAAAAGCAAAAATGCTGTCAAACTTAACCTCTCTAACAAGCGAGCAAGTGTCTTCAAACTCCTCTTCGGTCTCGCCTGGAAAACCCACAATAAAGTCAGAAGTTATGTGACATTTTGGAATTTTTGCCCTTATTTTTTCGATTATTTCAAGATATTTTTCTCGCGTATACTTTCTATTCATTTTTTGCAAGATTCGATTGTTTCCGCTTTGAGCTGGCAAGTGAATAAATTTTTCAATCTTCTCTTCGCTAGCAATCACGTCAATCACCTCGTCAGTCAAATCTTTTGGATGTGATGTCATAAATGAAAGTTTAAAGTCACCTTCAACCGCGCAAATATCTTTTAAAAGTTTAGCAAAAGAAACTGGAGGGTTTAAGTCTTTGCCGTAAGAGTTTACATTTTGTCCTAAAAGTGTGATTTTTTTGTATTTTCCTTCTGCAACAATCTCTTTAATTTCTTTTAAGATATTTGCCTCTTTTCTAGATTTTTCACGACCGCGAACATAAGGAACAATGCAATAAGTGCAAAAATTGTTGCAACCCTGCATGATATTTACCCAGGCATTGTCTCCACTTGTACGCTTGTATGGCAAAAGTTCATCAATCTCGCCTTCCTGCCAAATCTCAAGCTGTCTGCCCTTTTTGACAGCCTCGATATAGTCACCAAGTTTTGGAAGATTGAAAGTTCCAATCACGATATCGACAAAAGGAAAAGTTCTAAGCATTTTTTGAGCAGTAGCCTCTTTCTGCGTCATACAACCGCATAGAACAATGATAAGGTCTTTCTTTTGTTTTTTAAGTTTTTTAAGATTTCCAACATTACCAAAAACCCTGTCCTCTGCTCCTTCACGAATTGCACAAGTGTTAAACACAATTATGTCAGCATTTTCTCGTTTGTCAGCCTCTTGATAACCAAGTTTTTCTAAAATGCCCGCAATCTTTTCAGACTCATGAACATTCATCTGACAACCATAAGTTACAATAAAGTATTTCATTTTCATCCTTTTTTCGCATTTTTACCCTATTAATTTTATCACAGAATAAGCAATTTTTCAAATAAAAAATGACTTTAGCAAATATTTTTTTAATTTGTCGCCATAATAAAAAAGATGAGAAAATTTTTAAAATGGTTTTTTATTGTTTCAACGATTATTATATTTGGTCTTTTGATTGCCCTTTCTTTTTATATTGGCTCAATTTACACAAATGCAAATAGAATTGAAATTGACATAGCAAAGCTTTCAGCGCCCTTTACCACAATTGAAATTTACGACCAAGACAATAAGCCTATAAAAGAAGACAACACCATAAATGAAAGTTATGCTGAAATTGATACCCTATCAGAAAACACAAAAAATGCCTTTATTTCTATTGAAGATAAAGAGTTTTACAAACATAAAGGCGTCAATTACAAGCGTATTGTCAAGGCAATGTTAAATAACCTTAAAGCCATGAAATTTAAAGAAGGAGCTTCCACGATAACACAACAACTTATAAAGAACAGTCACTTAACAAGTGCAAAAACATTTGAGCGAAAAATAACAGAAATTGCACTTAGCACAAAGCTTGAAAAGCAATTTTCAAAAGATGAAATTTTAGAGCAGTACTTAAATATTATCTATTTTGGCAACAATTGTTATGGCATTGAAGAGGCTAGTGAATATTATTTTTCAAAGCCTGCAAAAGAACTTAAACTTGAAGAGTCTGCCCTGCTTGCTGGTTTAATAAAATCACCGTCAAAATATTGTCCAATAAAACATCAAGACAATGCTTTAAAAAGACGAAACCTTGTTTTGAGCGAAATGGAAAAAGATAAAACGATATCTGCCGATGAAGCAACTCGCGCAAAAGCTCAGCCGATAAACCTTAACATAAACACAGAGCGCAAAAACAAACTTAACTCTTACAGTCAAGCTTCCATTGATGAAGCAGAGAAAATTTTGCACCTCCCAGCTCAGCAAATCGCCCTTCAAGGTTATAAAATTTATACCTATCAAAATGAAAAATTGCAAAATGATTTAAGTGACTCAATAAATAGTGTTAAAATTGAAAGCGATTTTGCAGGAATCGTTATAGATAACCCAAGCCATGGAGTTGTGGCTTATGAAGGCAATGGAAATTATAAAATCTTAGATTGCCCTCGCCAACCCGGCTCTTGCATAAAACCTATTCTTGTCTATGGACCCGCATTAAATGAAGACATAATCTATCCTTGCACGCAAATTTTGGATGAAAAAACTGATATTGCAGGCTTCTCACCTAAAAATGTGGGTGGTGTTTATCATGGTTATGTCAGCGCACGAGAAAGTTTAGCAAAATCAATTAACATTCCAGCGGTCAAAATTTTGAGCTATGTTGGAATAGATAAGGCAAAAAATTATGCTGAAGAAGTTGGTATAAATTTTGATGAAAAAGATGAAGGTTACTGTCTTGCTCTTGGAGGGATGACTTATGGAGTAAATATTTTACAGCTGGCTGGAGCTTACTCTTGCTTTGCCAATAGTGGTTTGTATAGTCCGCCTAAATTTATATCTTTTATAACAGACAAAAATGGAAAAATTGTTTATGTCAACAAGCCTCAAGAAAAACAAGTTTTTCGGCAAGATGCCTCATACCTTTTGACTGATATGCTAAAAACCTGCACTGAAAGTGGGACTGGGAAAAAACTTGCTGAACTTGGCATGCCTCTTGCAAGTAAAACTGGAACAGTTGGCAAAAGCAAAACCAAACAAAATCTTGACGCTTGGAATGTTTCATATAACAAGTCGCTAACTTGCGCAGTTTGGCTTGGTAATTTAGACAACTCACCTATTGAGTATACAGGTGGAAATCAGCCAACACAAATAGTTAAAAATTTTTACAGCAAAAATAGAAACGATAGAGATTTTATAAAACCTGACATGATTGTGGAAAAGAAAATAGACACAACAGAGCTTGAAGAAAATCATCGCGTTGTGCTTGCAAATGACTTTATGCCTGAGCGTTATACAAAAGAAGAAATGTTTTCAGTTTTTAACTTGCCAAAAAGTTATTCGGATAAATTTGCAGTGGCAAAAAGTCCAAATGTGACTGGAAAAGTTGAAGAAGGCAAAGCTGTAATGAGTTTTATGGCAAATGATTATATGACATATGAAATCTATGATAGCAAACTTCTTCTCCAAAAGATTTCAGGCCAAAGTGGCATGCAAGAAGTATCTATGCCTCTAAATAAAGAAAAGCAAACTTTTGTGATAAAATCTTATTACACTCTTTCGCCTGAAATTGCCGATGAAAAAGAGGTGACTTTTGTTAGAAAAAATAAACCTTTAAACAATAAAAAGTGGTATTTGTAACCACGCCCCGAAAAACAAATTTAAACTGTGTTTAAATTTAAAAAGGCTCCGCCTTTTTTGCCCGCTAAAAAAAACTTTTAGCGGGCGTTTTTCGGGCCTCCAATAAAAAAATAGTGAAAAACTCACTATTTTAAATGATTTCATATTTGTCTTTAACTTTTAGCATAACTTCTTCGTAAAGGTCTTTATGCTCTTCAAAATAAGCCTTAACATTTTCTTTTCCCTGACCAATTTTCTCGTCATTATATGAGAACCATGACCCTGATTTTTGAATAATATCAGCATTAAGAGCAAGGTCGACAAGACAACCGCTTTGAGAAATGCCTTTGCCATAAATGATGTCAAATT
>CALVUB010000059.1 GCA_944363385.1 uncultured Clostridia bacterium | reverse complement strand
CGGTTTGACTGATTGATGTTGCCTTCCATTGTCACATCATTTGAATCGTAAAGCAAAATCAGTTTGTTAAGATTAAGGGTGCCAGCAAGCGAAATCGCTTCCATGGCAACACCTTCCATCAGGTCACCATCACCTACAACGCAATAGGTATGATTGTTGATAATTTGAAAGCCGATTGCATTAAACCTTTCAGCAAGATGAGCCTCGGCAATAGCCATGCCGACAGCGTTTGCAACGCCCTGTCCTAAAGGTCCTGTTGTTGTTTCAATTCCATCAGTAACCTTATATTCTGGATGCCCTGGAGTTTTTGAGCCAAGTTTGCGCATATCTTTTATATCCTGCAAACTGACATCAAAGCCAAAGAGATTTAAAAGCGTGTAATAAACGGGGCAAGCATGGCCTGCTGACAAAACAAGCCTGTCTCTTCCCATAAAATCGGTGTCAGACACATCAAAATTATAGTGATTTTTAAAAAGAGCAAGCATAAAAGCGCTCATGCCAAGGCTTGCGCCTAAATGTCCACTTTTGGCTTCTGTTATAGCTTGCGCAGTGATAGATTTTACACAATTTAAGGTTTTTTCTGCAATTTTCATAACTTTTCTCCCAAAACTTCAATAATTTTTTTACATGCAATTTGTTTGTCTTTTCTTGTTAATTCTATTTTAAAATGACAGTTTTTCTGTAAAAATTGGTCGCGTTCTTCATACGCAATCTTGCTTTTTGTATCGTTAATTTTCTCTATCTCTAGCCTTAAATAACAAATTGCTGATTGCGTAAACAATTTAAAGTTGTTCTTAAAAAAATCAAAGCCAATTGAAAGCACCGTGTCAATGTAGCTTGCACATTCTGCTAGCGCTGTTTTTTCTCTTTTTTTAAGATAGTTAAGTCCTGCTTTTTGCAAAATAAGCTCTCGCTCTTGAACATGATAGGCAATAAGTTCTTCACAAGAGGCGAAATGCATTTGCAGTTTTGCAGAAAGTTCTTCAGCTACATCTTTGCAAAATTCATTTTCAAGCCCTACCAATAATATATTGGTGCAATTTTTTGGTTCTTTCATAAGAATATATTAACATAAAATCGATTAATTACAAAGTTTTTTACTAAGTTTTACAAAATAACTTTATTTCTTGCCTTTAGGAAACTTAATCCCCCATATTAATATCAACGTCACGCCCGCAATGACCAAAACGATACTAAAATCAATCGGCGAGGTTGAAACAAAATATACTTTAAGTTGGCCAGAAGTCAGCCCAACAGCAAAACTTCCACTTGTGCTTGTCATATACACCTCGCTTCCAGAGGAAATAAGCCGATTTACAACATCGCTGTCTGGATGCTTGTGACTATTGTCGGCGCCAACGCTTATGCAAGAAATGGAAGGAGTGGTAGCTTCTAAAAACTGCTGACTTGTTCCAGATGAAGAACCATGATGAGAAACTTTTAAAACATCGATGTCAAGATTTACTCCGCTTGAAATCAATTCTCGCTCAACCAAGCTTTCGGCGTCGCCAGTAAAAAGAAAACTTTTGTCTTGATAAGAAATTTTTATCACAGCGCTGTAATTGTTTGTGTTTGAATAACTTTCACTTATGGGCGCAAGAAATTGCACTTCTGCCCCGCCTTCATTAAAAGAAATTCCACTTTCAGAAAAATTCATTTCAACTTTCTTTGAGTATAAAGCAGAGATGGCTTTGTCATAAGTCTGAGAAGACGATATCTTATAACTATTCTGATAAAGCCCTTCTTCTGACGCTGAAAAGTATTTAGGCCGATACGCAATTTCGATTTCGAAACTATCGTTCAAAGCTTTAGTTCCGCCAACATGGTCTGCATCTGGATGGGTAAGCACCAAATAATTTATTTTTGTTAGATTATGTAAAGATAAATATTCATCGAGATAACTGATAAGTTTGTCACTCTCTGAGCCATAGCCAGTATCTATCAACATAAGCTTGTCATTTGGAAAGCGAATTAAAGATGCGTCGCCTTGCCCAACATCAATAAAATTCACCTCCAAATCACAAGCTTTGCTTTCGGTTACAATTTTGGGCGGAATAAAAAATGTCAAACCGTCAAAGAGAAAGAAGATTAACAAAAATGCAAGCACAACTATGGCTGACAAAACCGTTCTAACCAAAATTTGCACCTTGTTGTTTTTTACATAATTGATATTTTTCTTTATTTCTTTAACTTTCATTTTACAAATATAATGTCATCAGGTGGTTTTTTGTTTTTCTTAAGCGGTTTTTTCTTAAAAAGTTCCAAAATTTTTGGCATTGCATCGATAGTCGCTTTATAACCTTCTTCAATCATATCATCAAGTCCATCAGTACTTGTCGATTTGAACCTTTTAGTCTCAGGTCCAATCACAACATCTGCGTTGACATAACCACGAATTGCATTGCTTTTCATCAAAATCCTTATTGAGCAAGACAAAACATCTAAAAATTTGGTGCTGTTTGTGCCATAAACACGCGATTTGTTGACATCAATTGCCACCACATAGTCGCAACCAAAATATTTTGGTATATCAGCAGGAATGGTGTTTTGAAGTCCGCCATCAGCCAAAATCATGTCGTTGTATTCAACTGGTTGAAACACACCAGGCACTGCACAGCTTCCGCAAACTGCACTTGCAAGGTTGCCTTTGCGAAAACAGACCTCTTTTGTTGATTTCAAGTCAACAGCAACAGAGGCAAATGGAATAAGACTTTCTTCAATGTTTTTATCGCCCATATTTTTTCTTATAATCTCAGCAAGACTGTCTAGTTTGGAAGCGGTAAACGGAATAACATTTTTTCGAATATCTTTGGCTCGAATATTTTTTGCCATATCATAAATTTGATTAAAAGTATAGCCATTTGCATAAAATGCGCCCACCAAACTGCCCGCACTTGTTCCAGCAACAAAATCAAATTTAACACCAAATTGTTCAAAAGCCTTTATCGCTCCAAGATGAGCAAATCCTCTGGCGCCACCGCCACCGAAAGCAACACCGACCTTAACTTTTTTTCTTCCAAAAACCATATAGACCTCTGAAATTAGTATATCACCAAAATTAAAAAAAACAAAACAAATAGTTGGTAAAAAAAATTTAATATGTTATACTAAAGTAAATTTAAGAGGCAACATGAATGCAAAACTTATAAATTTAAAAGATAGTGGAAAACTTTTATACCACCCAAGAAAAAACGCAAAAGCCATTTCGGTTGTGTTTTATTTTAATGCTGGCGCAATCAACGACCCTTCAAACAAAAAAGGTCTTGCACATTTTTGTGAGCATGCAATTTTTTCTTTCAGCACAAACCTTTTAGGCCGTGAACAGCGATTGAAAATCAAGCAAAATTTGACTATCAATGGTGCGACATCTTTAAATCGCATGGTTTTCTATGGCGTTTGCGTGCAAGAAGAACTTGAAAAAACTCTCAACTTTTTTGTTGATGCTTTTTGCAATCTGAAATTTGAGAAAGAGGACTTTGAAAAAGAAAAGCAAATCATACTCGACGAAATAAAAACAAGACGAAAAACCAATTCGGCTGAAAACTTTTATTCAACCTTGCCTAAGATAATCAAAGATAAAAAAGGCAAAGCTTACTCAAATTCGGCTGCTGGTGATGAGAATTCAGTAAAAAAAATAACACCACAAGATTTAAACGAATTTATGCAAAAATTTTTAACTTTAAACAATCTTTACATGGCAGTTTCAGGCAATGTTTCAAAAAAAGATTTAAAAATGATAATAAATAAAGTCAACAAGTTGCCTTGTTCTAATCTAAAAGGCTTGACGATTGATGAACTTGAAGGCATAAACAAACCTTTCTTTAATTTTGTGCCTGCTGTCGAGAAAAAGCAAGATTTTGTAAACTTATACTATAAAATTAGTCCTGAAATTGTGGGCAAAAATTTTGTTAACGACAAAGAAGTTGCTTTGACAGCCTCCACCCTTTCAAAAATAGTATTTGAATTTTTTAGAGAAAAGAAAAATTTTTGTTACAGCGCAAATACTTCATATGATAGAATTTCAAACATAAACTTTTTACAAATTTCTCTGCCAACCCAAACAGAAAACACAAAAAAACTTTTGGAAAGCTATCCTGAATTTTTACAAAACATAACAAAAGAAAATTTGCAAGAAAAATTTGAAATCGCAAAGAAAAATAAGATAAATTTCACAAACTTTGATTTTCTGCCAATTTTAGACTTATCACTTAAAAATATTAACAATTTTATAGACTATCAAAAACTTAGTGGCGACAAACTCGACAAAGAAATTGAATCGACATATAAAGCGGTGCAATTTGAGAAGATTTATCAAACAATCAAACAAACCTTGTCCTCAAAGCCATATCTCAGCATTGTTTCAAACGATGACAGTTTTAAAGATTTTGATTACAAAACTTTCACCAAAAATCTCAAATTAAATTTGAAATAGTGGCAATACATAAGCCACTATTTTTTTATTTATAAAAATGATAAAATTATCAATTTACAAAATGTCTTCTTTTTACAAAAAAAAACAAAGAAAACACTTGCATTTTTGATATTTTTTTGATAAAATATAAACTGTGTGATGAGAAAATTTTATTAACATAAAATTTTTTAAATTCTAACGAATTTGTATACTTTGCATACTCATCTCATTGTGTGTATTACCATCTGCCTCACCCTTGCAAGCAAGTTCGGCTTCCGATAATATAACTACTTTTATGTGGCCTCTTGGTCAAGAGGTTAAGACGCCGCCCTCTCACGGCGGAATCAGGGGTTCGATTCCCCTAGAGGCTACCAAAAAAATTGCGCTTTTGCCTAGCTACTTTCGTAGCATATGG